>CAIQXC010000768.1 GCA_903875675.1 Akkermansiaceae bacterium | reverse complement strand
CGCAGGCCGGTTCTTCCATGACCTGCAGGTGCAGGTGTCCTACTGGCATAAGACCGATCTTTGGAAAGATCCGTACAAGCAACAGCCCGAACGGCTCAAGCGCGTGTTGGCCAAGCTCAGGGCCAAGCAGCCGATCAAGCTGGTGGCCCTTGGTGACAGCATCACCCAAGGATTCAATGCTTCTGGATTCGAGCCCGCGCTGGCAGAGCCCTATCAGCCATGCTATCCGCAATTGGTCGCCAACACGCTGCAGAAGCGCTTCGGCTCGAAGGTGACATTGGTCAATTTTGGTGCCGCCGGTGCGGAAGCCGGTTGGGGTATTGAGATGGTTCCGAAGGTGACGGCAGAGAAGCCGGACCTGGTGTTGCTCGCCTTCGGCATGAATGACGGTGGCGGCTACGACAAAAAGATGCCTAAAATGCGCGATGATGTCATTGCCGCCAATCCTGAAGCCGACATTGTGATGGTCTCGCCGATGACCATGAATCCGCTCTTTGCTGGTGCCGATGGATTTGTTTGGAAAGCCAAATTCCTGGGCGAGTTGGTGAAAGAGAATATGGCGCTGGCCGATGTGACGACGCCTTGGATCGAAGTGCTCAAGAAGAAGAACTTCTCGGATATCAGTGGCAACAACGTCAATCATCCCAACGATTTCGGCCACCGTCTCTACGCTCACGTTATCCTGGATTTGTTGCCCGTAACACCTATATCACCTGAAGCAAAGAGATCATTGAAATTGACCCGTTTAGAGCATTGACCATGAAAAACAAACGACTCCTGATTGCGGCACTGATGGGTGCCATGCTGGTGGCCGGGACGACTCTTGGCTGGGCAGCGGCGGCGACGCCGGATGATCCCACCGGAATTATCAAGAAGCCCATCCCGGATAAGACCGTGGTGTTCACCTTCGACGACGGCTGTATAAGCGGCGCGACCATCGCCGCTCCAATTCTTAAGCAGCATGGATTCGGCGGCACGTTCTATGTGTCGGACGCTTATGGTTTTC
Organism: Akkermansiaceae bacterium; assembly: GCA_903875675.1. Classification (GTDB taxonomy): domain Bacteria; phylum Verrucomicrobiota; class Verrucomicrobiia; order Verrucomicrobiales; family Akkermansiaceae; genus Luteolibacter. The sequence goes on along the minus strand of CAIQXC010000768.1, from coordinate 6,547 downwards.
GCGAGCGCAAGGACTGGTACATGACGTGGCGGCAGATCAAAGGCATGTCTGACGACGGCTTCGAGATCGGCAACCATACCCGGGGACATGGGATGTTATCGTTGACTGATGTCGGCGGATGCCAGGCATACGTTTGGACCTTGGAAGATGAAATGATCGCCAACCGGATCCCCAAGCCAACGACCTTCTGCTGGCCATTCTATATCATCAATACCAAGTTTTACCCGCTCCTGAACGAATGGGGGTATCTCTTTGCACGCGGCGGCTATGGTCGTGTCTATCGGCCCGCCGTGGACCATCCGCTGGATGTCCCTTCGTTTGCAGTTGGCGGTGTGGGAATGAACATGGAAGGATTCATCAGCGCGGTTCAGCAGGCAACGGCAGGCAGGGTGGCGGTGCTCTGTTTCCACGGCACGCCCGATTTGGAGCATGCCGCCGTCGGAACCGATCCGGATTTGTTCGAAGATATGGTCGATTACTTGAAGGACAATCATTACAAGGTTATAGCGATGCGCGATTTGGCCGAGTACATCGATACGGAAAAGGCGGCGAAGCTTCCGCCCACCAAGGATAAGCTCGATAATCCAGGGCCCGAGTTGCGGGTGAAGGATGACAAACCCTTTGTCCGCAGAAAGCGCACACCCAGGGGGTATTCCTTCCCAACGGAATTGACGGCACCGTGGACGTGCAAAGAGATCTATCGTTTGCGCATGCCGGATTCCGTCTATGCTGCGATCAATGGTTCCACCATCACTCTTCATGTCCCCGACTCCACAGACGTGAAGACGCTTGCTCCGACGTTTGAGTTAGCGCGCTTTGCCAACGCGAATCCGGCCTCCGGCACCGTCAGGGACTTCAGCCAACCCCAGACATATACCATCACCGCTCAAGATAAATCGACCCGAGACTATACCGTTCGGGTGGTGAAGACCTCAGCCCCTATGCAATTCACCTGGGCGTCGAACCATGCCGGCAAGTTCGACGACGCCGCGCAATGGAAGACCCAGCTAGGCACTGCGGCGGCCCCCGCCGCCGGAGGAAGTCCAGACGCCATTCTCAACTTCTACACCCAGGGAAAATACGATGTGACGAGAGACGAAGCAGGGGATTTTGTGCTCAATCAGCTCAATTTCGGCAGCTCTGTCCTGACACTCACATCCAAGGGCCCACTGGTATTTGCCAAGAGTCAATTGCACGGGGCCCTGCCTTTTATCAACAGCCAGAATCGCGCGGAAGTTACCATCAAGGCGCCACTCAGGCTGGATGCGGATCTTACCATTGACGGACTCGAAACCGATGATACCCGCGTATTCCTGCCGGGCTCCATCTCCGGTGCCGGCGCTTTGATCAAAAACGGCCCACACACGGTCTATCTAACCAACACTACCAATACCTATAGTGGCGGAACCATCATCCATGACGGCTGTGTTTCCATGCACGACCAGGGATTAGGAACGGGCCCTGTGACGTTGAACAAGAGCGGGACGATCAGTTTCGACGGTCCTCCGGTTGCTAATGCTTTAACATCTAACGATGGATGCATTTCCGGTGGCAGCAATGCCCACTGGAGAGGGCCTGTGGTTCTGAATGGGAATACCAAAGTCCACGCTTATGATTCTCTGGAATTTTCGAACAAAGAAGGCGGGGTCAGCGGTCCGGGTGGCCTCACGCAGACCGGGCATCCTGTGGACCATGGGATCAGAAGCGGGATGATCAAACTCATGGGACGCAATACCTATACCGGCCCCACTAAAGTTGAGATGGGACTGTTGGAGGTATCGTCGTCGCTTTATGGCAATGATGCCACGCGTTGGACGCCGGCGAATATATGTGTGAATGGTTCGGCTGGCGAACTGCGGTTGCATGTTGGCGGTGCTGGAGAATTCACCATTGCGCAAGGGGCCACCATGCTCAAGAACATCACCACCGGCGTCAACAACAACGGTCTGATGGCCGGTGCCACCTTCGGCCTGGATACGACTGCGGCCACGACGGTGCAAGAGCTTGCCATCCATATCACGGATTCTCAAGGCCTTGGCGGCGGCAGCGTGACGATCAAGAAATGTGGTGCGGGAACGCTGAAGATCTCTGGCACTAACACCTATACCGGCCAGACCATCATCACCGGTGGTACCGTGAGCATCGATTCGTTTAACAGCATCGCGAAACGCAAAACCAGCAGCAGTCTGGGTGCGCCGAAAACCGAAGCCGATGCCGAGATCATGATCAGTGGCGGCAGCACCCTGATGTATACCGGTAAGGGCGAGACCACCGACCGCAACCTCAACCTTCCTGGCGGTGGCGACACCATCACCCTGGATCAATCCGGCAGCGGCCTGCTGAAACTGACCAGCCCCTTCGTGATGTCGGGCTTCGCGGAGAGCAAAACCATCGTGCTGGCAGGCTCCAGTGCGGGCACCGGCGAACTTGCGTTTGATATCGACAACGTCTATGACCGCCACGCCAAGGCGACCACATCTCTCACCAAATCCGGCAGCGGCACCTGGACGATCTCGGGCAAAAACACCTACACCGGACCGACGACGGTGAAGCAGGGCACGTTGCAGTTTACGAATGTGTTGGGCCTCGGCGACAAGACGGAAGTCAGTGTTGCTGATGGTGCGATGCTTGCCCTGAACTACAAAGGTGAAATGCATATCTCCAAGCTTACTCTCGATGGGAAACTTCAACCGGCCGGCACCTACAGCGCGGCGAGCACTCCCAAGTTCATCAAGGGCGATGGGATTCTAATAGCCCAGTGAAAATGAAGTGCGGCCGCATTGCATCGGCGGTTTATGACCGCCGCTGTGCAAGACAAGTCGTTGTAGCGGCGGTTTATGACCGCCGCTGTCCATGAACCGCCAATGAGTCGCATTGCCGACAAGCCCCATCTCATTCACAGCGACGCTCACAGAGCGCAGCTACAATGAACTGCCGATTGTCCACCCCATCTGACAAGTCCATCTCATCCAGCGAGAGGGGAATCTCACCGCTGCCCCGCTTGGCAGCCAACCGCCGCCGCGCCGCTTCCACCAGAAGCCGCCGCATCGCTTCGGCAGCGGACGCGAAAAACTGGCTCCGGTCGCGCCACTGGTCCGGGGCGGATTTCTCCAGCCGCAGCCAGGCCTCGTGAACGAGCTCTGTAGCATTGAGGGTGATTCCTGGCCGCTCCATGGAAACCTTCGCCCGGGCCATTTGCTTCAGCTCCACGTACAGGCTCTGGAACAAGGCCCCGTAGTCCTGCTCATCGCAAACCAGATTGTTCCATTTCATGTGCACGGTCGGCCATCTATCAATGATTGACCAGGAAGTCGAGCGCAACTTGCAACCGATAAATACGTAGCCGGGGGCCGTCTCGAATCCTCCACCACCTCCTGGAACCCCCTCACTGCGTCACTATTATAAAATTTCCTCAGTATTTTCGCGGGCACTGTCCGTTTCGGAGTGTTTATAGCGCATGTGTTTTGTGACAACGAATCATGACAACCAAAAATGACAACAATTCCTCCAGTTAGCATTGCAAAAATATCTGGGTGCAGGCAACTCACCGCAAGCCGTCACCCGTTGCTGAAGAACCTCGTCTGCCTGCTTCTCGGCAGTGCTTTGTCGCTTGCTAGTGCGGGTGCCGAATCCTGCCAATGGAGCGGACCCGCCAGCGGCAATTGGAACGACACCGGCAACTGGACCCCGAGCCAAGTGCCCGGCTCCGGCGATACGGCCACCATCCCCGGCGGCGGTGTTGCCATGTGATTGATACCGCCGTCTCGATCAGTGGGCTCACTGTCGGTGGCGGCTCATCGCTAACAGTGGCCGCCGACGGGGTGCTCAACATCCTCGGGAATCTGACACTGAATGGCGTACTTACTAACGCTGGAACCGTGAACTGGCAGGACGGACAGATCTCCGTGAGTCAAAATAGCAGCTGGGGCTACACCGGCGAGATCACCAATCAGGCGGACGGGCTCTTCGACATCCGTTGTGACCAGGCGCTGATCAACGGTTTCTATGGCAATCCACAATTCCACAACTCCGGAACCCTGCGCAAGAGTGCGGGCACAGGAACCACGGAGGTTTCCGTCTATTTCGACAACAACGGAACCGTGGAAGCACAGGCAGGTCTGCTCCACTTCAACAGCGGTGCTAATCTGGGCGGCAGGTTCCAGGCGGACACCGACGCGGCGATTGAGTTCGCTGGCGGCAGTGTTGCGGCTCCACCTACGATCGATTTTCAGGGACCCGGTCAGGTGAGGATCACTGCGGCGAACGTAGCGTTAAACGGCTTGTCCGGCGTCATGGATCTTTACGGTTCGACGGTGACCGGAGCGGTCGCGACGGGTGGCATTCTCAGCCTTCACGCGGGTACCTGTACCTCGCTTACGGTAGGCGACGGCGGCACATTCAATTTTGACGGCGGCTGGCTGTCCTCGGGGGCTAGCCTAGCCGTTGCCTCTGGCGGGGAGCTCAACATCACCGGGACCCTCTATCTGTTTGGCCCGCTGACTAACGACGGGACTGTGAACTGGCAGGACGGACAGATCATCATCTATCAACATAGTTACGACGGCTGGTTCGGTGAGATCACCAATCAGGCGGAGGGGATCTTCGACATTCGTTGCGACCAGCCGCTGTCTCAATACGACTCTGATCTCCCACAATTCCACAACTCCGGAACCCTGCGCAAGAGTGCGGGCACCGGAGCCACGGAGTTTTCCGTTTATCTCGACAACAGCGGTGCCGTGGAGGGGCTAACCGGAAGTCTGCGTTTCAACAGCGGCTACGCGGGAGCCAATGCCCGGGAGTTTCTCTTCACAATATCCGAGAACAAGCCGGTCGGCATGTTCATTGCCGGGAACACGCCCGTTTCGTTAGTCGGCACCTTCACGGTGCGCCTAGAGGACGGCTACCGCCCGAATCCGGGGGACACGTTTCCGGTGCTGAGGTATCCGGGGGCGGTGGGGGATTTCACCTTTTTGAACGGACTTGATCTAGGCAATGGCCTGCGTCTCGAACCGCATTTCACCAAGCGCGGCCTGACGCTGGTTGCCACTCCTTATGTGGAGGACGACACGCCCACTCCCTCGATGATTCGCGCGAACAGCGGAGTGGTGATTTCCTGGCCGAATGGATTCAGCGGATGGCAATTGTATCGGAGCACCGATCTCATCACTTGGGAACCCACCAGCGTTACGGGCATCAACAACACCGTGAGACCCAGCACCGAAACCGGAGAGTATTTCCGGTTGCAAAAAGAGAACTGATGTGGCCATGACCGGCAAGATATGGATCGCTGCGGCCGTATGCACGAGGGTTGATATCGGACTTTCTATCAAATGAATTGAAGACTAAAAGCCACTCAGATTAGATATCACCGCAATCTGCCAAGACCTCGAATCTATCAATCAAATCCAAATCCTGTGAACAATTACTTTATCTATCTTAATGACGCAGTCCATGGTCCGCTTTCCGCCCAGGTGATCGAAAGCATGTTACGGGCAGGCACCATCTTGCCGGACACCCCGGCTGCGCTCGAAGGAACCTCCGAATGGACGACGGCAGAACTACTCTTCCATCACCCCGGCCAACATGTCCCACCGTCATACCCGCCCGGCAGGAAAATTGGCACATCGCGCTCCATCCCCGTACGCAGGCCCGAACCAAAGTCGCCTTGGCTGGTGGCAACTGCTGCCCTTGTCATTGTTGCTGTGCCTGCGGCGTACTTTCTATCCGATGGTAGTAAACGGAAGAATCAGGTCGTCACCACACCTGCCAAGATAGCGACTCAGGTCACGCCACCCTCGTCGACATCGGACTCAGCTCTGTCCACGGCTCCACCTACTCCTACATTGGACCCTACGCAAGAACTCAGAAAGCGGGCGGAAGCCGGTGATGCTGATGCTCAATACAAACTTGCTAGAACATATCCCGACAGTTGGGATTTCTCGAATAAGGATAATACAAAGGAAGTTCAGGAAATGATCCACTGGATCAAATTGTCAGCCAAACAAGGCAATCCCGAAGCTGAGTATCATCTCGCCAACTGCTATCAGTATGGCAAGGGTGTCACTCCGGACCCTGCCGAATCCGTCATGTGGTACCGCAAAGCCGCCGCCCAAGGCGTAGATACCGCCTGTTTGCACATTGGATACCACTACATGACAGGTTGGGGCGTGACCAAAGACGCTGCTGAGGCGGCCAAGTGGTTTCGCCAGGGTGCCAAAAGCGATGTTTACTCCCTGCTCGCGCTAGGCCGCCTCTATCTCAAAGGCGACGATGGTCTGCCAAAGGACCTGGTTCAGGCCCTCATGTGTCTCGATCTAACATTGGCCCGCGGGGTAGGGGAACAATTTAAGTTAGAAGTCCAAAGGGACCGCGACGCCTGCGCCAAAGACATGACCAGCGAGCAGATCGCCGAAGCAAAACGACTCGCCAGCGAATGGAAGCCATAAGCTGTCTCTCATGGATGCACCAATGACGGCGTATCTATCTACAATCCAGTCATGTATAATCGTCAACATGGTCATGCATGGCCGACTGGAACTTGCGGCTG
>CAIQXC010000767.1 GCA_903875675.1 Akkermansiaceae bacterium | reverse complement strand
GGAAAAAGCTCACTTTTTCGGCATTGCAGGACAATCCGTGCCGGCCACAAGCCTCCAGAATCTCAGGCACATTGGGCCGCTCCATGAAGCCATAGAGTGCCATCACCCGCCACACGCCCGATCCGAGATCGGTCACCTCCAAGCGCTCATCCTCGCCAATCCGTGGCGTGCGCGCCGCCTGAATCGTCAGAATAATGGTCGTTCGATGCAACACTTGATTGTGTTTCAAATTGTGCAACAAGGCTGGCGGCGCAGAACCGCCCGCCAATGAAAGATAGACCGCAGTGCCTTGAGCACGCATCGCTCCGCCGCGTTCCAGCGAGTGAATCAAATCACACAAGGGCAGGCTCATGGCGGCAAATTTCCCTGCCAAAACCGCTCTCCCACGCTTCCACGTCAGCATCGTAAGCATCAATGCAGCCCCAATGAGCATGGGAACCCAACCCCCTTGGGCGATTTTAAGCAAGTTGGGCAGAACAAAACTCAACTCGATGAGCATAAAGCTGCCGCAGACGAGCACCACCTTCCACATCGGCCACAGCCACAGGCGCCTGGCGATGGAACACAACACCAAAGAAGTGATGAGCATCGTCAAACACACCGCAATGCCATAGGCCGCCGCTAAATTACTGGATGTTTGAAACCCAATGACCAGCGCAATGCTGCCCACCATGATGGCACGATTGACTTGCCCCACGTATATTTGGCCGTGCTCGCTCTCCGACGTGTGCTCGATGGCCAAACGCGGCAAATACCCCATCTGCACCGCTTGCATCGCAAGCGAAAATGCCCCGGATATGAGCGCCTGAGAGGCAATCACCGCCGCCAGAGTGCCCAAAATGACCAGCGGCATCTTAAACCAGACCGGTGCCAATTGGTAAAGCGGCGAAACAAGCGTCTCTGGCGAGGAATCCGACAACACCAAGGCCCCCTGGCCCAAGTAATTGAGCAAAAGCGCGGGCAAAACCACCGCAAACCACGCCAGACGGATCGGATTCCGCCCAAAATGCCCCATATCAGCATATAAGGCCTCGCCCCCGGTGATGCACAAGCACACTCCGCCCAAGGTCACTGCTGAGTCCAACCCGTGATGGAACAAAAATTGCAGAGCCCACCATGGATTCATGGCCATCAGCACCCCGGGATACATCAAAATCCCGCGCACGCCTAACACTGAAATGCTGATAAACCACACCAAGGTGATCGGTCCAAACCAAATCCCCACCCGCCCGGTCCCCCGGTATTGAATCGAAAACAAGCCTAACAAAATAGCCACTGTGATCGGCACAATCCAACTTTCCATGGCTGGCGGCGCAGCCACTTTCAGGCCTTCGACGGCAGAGAGCACGGAAATGGCCGGGGTGATGATCCCGTCGCCAAACAGAAACGCGGTGCCCAGCAAAGCCAACAACACCAGCACGTAGCTGCGGCGGTTCACCGGGCTGCCGACTTTTGTCGTTTGCGGTACGGCCAGTGCCAGCATCGCCAGCAAGCCGCCCTCGCCATCGTTGTCGGCACGCATCACCACCGAGATATATTTGACCGCGATGAGGCTCAGCAGTGCCCAAATGATCAACGACAGGATCCCCAGCACGTTGGCGGGATTGACTTCCACCATTCCGTGGCCACCGGGCCCGGTCATGCTTTCGCGCAAGGCGTATAAGGGACTGGTGCCAATGTCACCGTAAACCACGCCCAAGGCTCCGAGAGCTAGCAGCGCTTTACGACGGGATGTCGATTCAGGGGAATTACTCATGCCGGAGGATGACGCGGTCTGCTTCTGGTGGGGCGGGCGGGCGGCAGTCAAAGCCCTCCTCAGCGCCTTTGCAATCGAAAGTTTTGACAAAATTGACTGTGCTCCGCCTGATGAAAGGAAAAGGTGGAGCCTTAACCGCCCTTTATTCTCTATCCAAACCCAGCAAGCATCTCAGATAGCCATGCAAACCACTGCTGTTGACTGAGGCGTTTGCAGGAATGAAACAAGAAAGGCGGCACGCGGAATGCCGCCACCGGTGGCCCGGGCATCCTGCCAGTTGCCTCTGTTCAAACAACCGAAGATGCAAAGTAAACCGTATTGGCCACAACGGCTAGGGAATCGGCTTGGGCTGAGCGGCTTGCCACTCTTCCCGGCTGACTTGACGGGCCTCATGGATGAAAACAAAGATGCCCTTCTTGTTGCCAACGATCACGTCAGGCAAATGGTCGCCATTGACGTCGGCCACGGTGACTTGAGTGCCCACGCCGGAATCCGAGTCGATCAGGTAGGGAATGAAATCAACCGACTTGTCGGGATTTCTAACGGTTTTAAACCAATAAAGCACTGCAGGCGCATTGGGTTCATCGTCGCCAGTGGGACCGTGCGCCCAAAATCGCTTGCCAGTCACAAAATCCATGACGCCGTCACCGTCCATGTCCACCATTTCGATGGCGTGGGCCTGTGAGAACGAAACGCCGTATTTGTTTTCCTGCGGGGTTTTGCCGACGATTGGATGCGGTTTGAACGAAATCTGACCATTCTCCCGGATTTGCTCATACCAGACGATGCCGTAACCATGCGGATTGAGGGTGGTGAGCACGTCGTTGAGGCCGTCGCCATTGAAGTCGTATGCGTACATTTGAGCCCCGCCCGCGGTGCCGGATCCGGCAGCGAATGGAAATGGATGCATTTTCCACTCGGGATCACCACTGAGCGAAGCGGGCTGTTCCCACCAGCCGTTTTGTTCAATAAAATCCGCGCGACCATCGCCGTTGATATCGCCAAATCCCACCCCGTGAGTGTATTTGTGCCATGGGCCCTTGGG
>CAIQXC010000766.1 GCA_903875675.1 Akkermansiaceae bacterium | reverse complement strand
GCCGCCAGCCAACAGAATTGCACCGGCGGTGCCCAGTCGCAAGACACCCTGCGTGTTGCCATTTCTCAAATCAATGCTGCGGTTCGTGGCATCATTGACCACCAAGGTGCTGAGGTCGATGGTGCCGGTGGTGGCCAGGGTGACGTTGTTGCTGGTGCTGCCGTCAATTCGGCTGTTAGATGCAGGTGCCGAGGCAAGCGTGGGAGCCGAGGCGCTGCCGGCGGCGGCGGCGTAGCCGGTGAAGGCAGTGATTTTGCTGCCGTCGTAGAGCGCCCAGTCGGTGCCGCCGGAGGTGGCCCATGGGGTGATGGTGTTGGTTCCAAGCAAGGTGCCCAAGGCAGCTCCGGTGATGGTGCCGGTGTTGCCGAAATTGATAGCGGCACCCGGGGAACGGGTGATGGTACCGCTGATCGTCAGCGTGGTGGCGGGTGCGGCGGTCCACGTCGGATAGCCCGCGATGGTGGTCAGCACGGAGGAGACGCTGGTATTGACGTTGGCGGTGATGCCGCCCAACGGAACGCTGGTCAGGGCACCCACATCGAGGATGCCGCCATTGAAGACCACGGTACTGCGCTGGAGGGAGGCGGCATTGCTCACCGTGAGCGTGCCAGCGCTGAGGGTGGTGGAACCGCTGTAGGTATTGGCGGCGCTGAGGACGAGCGTGCCATTGCCCAGTTTATTCAACACCGTGGGAACCGTGCCATCGACGAGTGTCGGAGTGACCGTCAGTGTTTTGCCGTCGGCCACCGTGACGTTGCCAGTACGCAGAGAGAGCGACGGACCGGCGGCAAGGCTCGCCGTCTCGGTGGTCGATAGATTGTCCAAACTCAGGCTGGTGGCAGTGCTGAACGTGAGGGTGGAAGCCGCCGGGGCTGCAATATTCACGCTGCCCAAGCTGGCGCTACCCGCAAAGCCCATATTGAGGGTACTGGTGGCGGTGACACCCAGATTGGTGGTCGGGAGGTTCGCCACGGCGAGGGCCTGGCTGCCATGGAAATATGCCGTGCCCGGGATATCGACGAAGTTGCTGCCACCAGCCGGGTCCCATTGGACGTAGAGCCCTAAACCACCGCCGCCTTGATAGTAGCGAACGATGATGTCGTGGTCGCCGACGGTCAAGGCGATGGGGGCGGACGATTTGAGCGTCATGCTCTGGTAGGCGTTGTTTTGTACGTTGGCGGTGCTAAGGGGCGGGTTGACGACGCCCGGATCGATCCACAAGGCGCTGCCATCATCACTGGTGGTGGCAAACGTGTAGTTGCCGGCAGTGGTGATGTGGAGTTTGCCGCGATATTCCACCGTGAAGTTGGCCGTGTAGCCACTTGGCGTGCCGGTCACCACCCCGCTACCCGAAGTGGTAAACCAATCCCCGCCGTCGGTATGGATCGAGGCAGTGGCATAAGCGATGGATCCTGCGGTGGAACTCACGGCCGGCGTGTTACTGGTGCTGGGCAAATCAAAAAGCGTCCCCTCGACCTGACCGTCACCCGCCCAGACCCGCACCTCCAAACCAGCGCTCATGCTGCCGATATAGCGTTCGATTTTGGTGGTGCCCCCCTTGATAATGAGATTGTCGATATTGGAGACAAGGTTGTTGCCATTCACTTGATAGGCCGGAGTCCCGGCGGTGATCAAAAAGTACCCGTTGCTCACTGTCTCGGTCAGTTTGCTCGTCACCGTCAACTCCTGGCCGGCGGGCGCGTTGAAAACGGTCGTGGGTGTCGCCAGTGGCAGCACCACGGTGGCGGCGGTGGCCACAGCGCCGAGCGTGTTGATGGTGCCGTCGCTGAGGGTCAGCGAGCTGCCGGTGCCCATGGTGCCGGTTAGGTTGAGCACTCCGCCGCTGACGGTGACGCTGCGGGTGACGGCGCCACCGGCAGCGATGGCCAGGGTTCCGCCGGTGGGAACAGTCACCATGCCTCCAGTACCCAGGGTTCCAGTGACTTGAAGGGTGCCGGCAGAGACAAGAGTGACGCCGGTGTAGGTGTTGCCAGTGCCGGCATATACCAAGGTGCCCGCGCCGAGTTTGGCAACACCACGGGTGCCGGTGATGTTGGGTGCGGTGAACGTGCCACCCACTGCATTGGTGGTGTCGAGTCCGAGTATGGCGGTACCGGAGAACGTCGCATTGGTCACCAAGCTGGCGATGTCGGCCGTGGTGAATTCACCCGTACCACCGACATTGACCGCCAAGGTGGCACCCGCAGCCACCGTGATTTTACCCGCAGTGGCGCGGCCTGGCAGGGCAGCCGGGACGGAGGCTTCCAAAATACCCGCGCTGACGGTGGTGATACCCGTGTACGTATTCGCGCCGGTGAGCAGCAAGGTGCCCACCCCGGTCTTGTTCAGTGCGCGGGGGGTGCTGTCGCCGTTCTGGATAATCGCGCTGATGGTTAGGTCGTTGACCGCTGCGGAGGAATCACCGACGGCGAAGATACGGTCGCCCAACAAACTGAGTTTGCCGCCGGTGCCGGTGATGGTTGCTCCATTTGGATTATTGGTGGCAACAAATGTGAGAGCATCGCCCATCTGCAACTCGCCGCTGCCAATGCTGATGATGGCATTGCTGCCGGCCCCCCCGCCGCCCAGTCCCAGTGTGGTGATCACCTGGGTGGTGCCGCCAAGGTCAAGCGTGCCGCCAAACACGGCGAGCGGCCCGGCCGTGCCAAGGGTACCCGCGCCGGAGAGCATCAACGTGCCGGCGTTGGCCTGATTGGCGCCGCCGATGGTGGTGCCGCTGTAGGTGCTGTTGGCACCGGACAGGGTGAGCGTGTTGTTGCCGAGTTTCAGCAGGCTGATGGACTGGTTGATCGCCCCGGCATAGTTGAAGGACCCATGGCTGGTATCGATGGCGAGGGTGGTGTTGTACCCGAAGCTGACGTTGTAGAGGAGGTTGGTGACGTCTGCTGCGGTAAATTCACCGCTGCCACCGCTATTCACTGCCAGCGTGGAATTATCACCCACCGTGATTTGACTGGAGACCGTCTGGCCCGGTAACGACGCCTTCTGCGTGGCTTGCAAGGTGCCCGCATTGATGATGGTGGTACCGTAATTGTTGTTGCCACTGAGCGTCAGCGTGCCCAAACCGGATTTGATGAGCGTGCCACCCGAACTGCCAAAACTACTGGCCAAACTCACTGATTGGCCGTTGGTGTCAAAATTAAAACTTTGTAACGGCGCCGTGCTGAAACGGCTGGAGTAATCGGTCTGGTTGCTAGCAGTGAATTGAAGGGTGCCACCCATCATCGAGATCGTGCCGCCGCTGCCTAAGGCACTGCTGCTACCCAAGACCAATACGCCATTGAGGAGATTGACGCCACCGCTGTAGGTGTTGGTTCCCGTCAAGGTCACCGTCCCAAGGGTATCCTTGGTTAGAACAGCCCCCGATCCGAGCAGGTTGGCCCTGATCGAGCCGCTCTCCACATAAAACGACGTGCCAGTGAGCGTGCCGTTGTTGATCTGTGCCCCGCTGAGCAGGCTCACCGCACCCGCTGACTGGCTGGTTGTGCCCAAATCAAGGATGGCCGTGCCGGTGGTCGTGCCGTCCAGAGTCAGGGCTCCGGCACCGGCCCCAAGCGTGCTGCTGCCGGAGATGATGAGCGTTCCGTTGCCGATAATCGTGCTGCCACTGTAGGTGTTACCAGCCCCGGAGAGCGTCAGGGTGCCGGTTCCTAACTTGTCGAGACCTAGACCCCCCGTCAAATTCTGGGCGTACGCAAAATTGCCAGCCGTCGCGTTCGTCGTGTCGATCCCAAGAATCGAATTACCCGAGAAACTCGCATTCGTCACCAAGCTGGCAATGCTCGCCGCTGTGAATTCCCCGGCTCCCCCGGCATTCACCGCCAGCGTGGCCCCACCGGCCACCGTGATCAGGCCCGCACTCGCCTGGCCCGGAAGCGAGGCAACCTTGGCGATTTGCAACAGGCCCGCGTTGACGTGGGTGCCACCACCGTAGGTATTGGTCCCGGTCAAGGTGACCGTGCCCGTGCTGCTCTTGGTCAAAATGGCCCCAGCTCCAGCGAGATTCGTGTTGATCGAGCCGCTCTCCACATAGAACGACGCGCCGGTGAGCGTGCCGGTACCGGTGATCTGCCCGCCATTGAGCAAACTCACCGCTCCTGCTGTTTGGCTGGTTGTACCCAATCCGAGAATGGAGGTCCCCGTGGCGGAGGCATCCACCGTGAGAGCGCCGCTCGTCGAACCAAGTGCACCGGCTATCGAAAGGGTCAAGGTGCCACTGTTGACAAAGGTGCCACCGCCGTAGGTGTTGGTCCCTGACAAGGTGACCGTCCCGGTGTTCGCCTTGGTGAGAACAGCCGTCGCTCCAGCGAGCTTGGCACTGATGCTGCCGCTTTCGACGTTAAAGGCCGAGCCGGTTAGAATCCCCGATCCGGTGATCTGCCCGGCATTCAACAACGACACCACCCCGACCGTCTGGTTCGTCGTGCCCAAACTAACAACGGCCGAACCCGTGGCCAAGGCATCCACCGTCAGTGCCCCGCTGGCGGCACCGAGCGTGCCACTGGTGGAAAGCGCCAACGTGCCGGCAGTGACGCTGGTGCCCCCGCTGTAGCTGTTGGCAGCACTGAGCGTCAGCGTGCCGCTGCCGAACTTGCTCAGGCCGAAGCCGCCGTTGAGGCTCGCAGCCACCGTGACCGCCGCCGTCGTATTGAGGCCCAGCGTCGAGCTGGCGGCGAAGTTGGCGTTGGTCAGCACATTCGCTAGATCGGCCGCCTGGAATTCTCCGCTGCTGCCGACGTTAAGGCCCAGCGTGGCTCCTCCGGCCACCCGGATCTGGCCCGGCGTCGTCTGCCCGGGCAGCGAGGCACCCTTGGTAAATTGCAACACGCCGGCATTGACCTGGGTCAGTCCGGTGTAGGTATTCGACCCGCTCAAGGTCACCGTGCCCGTATTGGCTTTGGTCAGGCCGCCCGAACCCGCGAGCTTGGCGGTGATCGAGCCACTTTCCACATTGAATGCCGTGCCCGTCAGGGTGCCCGTGCTGCTGGTGATCTGTCCGCCATTGAGCAAACTCACCGTGCTGACCGTCGGGCTGGCCGTGCCCAGACTGAGAATGGCGGTGCCTGAGTAACTTGCGTCCACCACCAAACTGCCGCCACTCGCACCGAGCGTGGCAGCGATCCCGGTGAGCGTCAGCGTGCCATCGGTGACGCTGGTGCCGCCGCCGTAGGTATTGGCCCCGCTAAGGGTCACCGTGTTGGTGGTATCCTTGACCAAGGCAGCCGAGGACCCCCCGAGAATCGCACTGATCGTACCGTTTGACACATTGAACGACCTGCCGGTGAGCGTGCCTGTGCCCGTAATTTGACCACCACCCCACAAATACACGTCACCCACCGACTGGCTGCTCGTGCCCAAACTCAAAATGGCCGAACCACTGGCAGTGGCGTCCACCGTCAGTGTGCCGCCGGTGGCCCCAAGCGTGCCGACGCCGGTGACCGCCAGCGTCCCGCTGCTCACCGTGGTCCCGTTGTCGTAGGTGTTGGTACCTCCAAGGGTCAACGTGCCTGTGCCAATCTTTGTCAGCGAGCTATACATGCTGCCAAATCCACTGGCCAAGGTGACGGCCTGGGCGTTGGTGTCGAAAATGAAGGATTGGCTGGCGGCATTGCTCAAGCGGCTCGAGTAATCCACCTTGTTGGTGCTGGTGAATTGAAGGGTGCCGCCACCCATGTAGATAGAGCCGCTGCTACCCAGTGCGCCGGCATTTCCCAAGCTCAGCACGCCGTTGTAAAGGTTGGTGCCCCCGGTGTACGTGTTGGCTCCGCTGAGGGTCACCCCGCCATAACCGATGATGCTCAGCGAACCGCCGCCGTCAATCACCCCGCTGAGGCTCAAGATGGAGCCGCTCGTATCCACCTGGATGGCACCCCCATAGCTGCCGCTGGCCAGGGTGAAGCGCTTGTTGCTGGCAGCTGTGGCACCGGTGTATTCCAAGGTGCCGGTAGTGATATTGGTGCCCAGCATCACGGACAGGGTGCTGTTGCCAAACACCCCCGAGCTGCTCGCATTGTTGACCGTCCCAACCTTCAAAAATCCATCCGCCACCGTCAGTTGGCCGCCAAAGGAATTTGTGCCGCTGAGCAACCAAATGCCGGTGCCGCTCTTGTTCACCGCCAGCAAGCCACCGGCGCTGCCATTGCCAATCGTTCCAGTGATGGCGTTATCACTGGCACTTGAACCGTTGAGCCCGAGCGTGGCCGTGTTGCCGGCTGTCGCCGTCCCCGTCACCGCGCCAGTGCTCAGCACGCAGTAACTCGAGGCGGCGTTCGCCATGAACGTGCCGCCAATGCCCTCAAGCACGATAGGCGAACTGATGGTATCGATGTGGTCCCCGTCATCGACCGTCGTCTGGATGATCCCACCATTCGACAATAACAGTGAGCCACCGCTGAGGGTGAATTTGCTAGATGTGGGATTGGAAAACGTGATGCCCCCGATGTTGCGGTTGGCATCCACCGTGACCACCCGGTCCGCACTGATCGGGTAGCTAAATGTGGCTATGTCGGTACTGCTGATCCCCGTTGTGGCACCGGGAATGCCCGCCGCCCACGAGCCTGCTGCGGCCCAACTGCCGGCGGCATCGACATTCCAAATTCCAGGAGCGGCGGAGGCGATGTTCGCTGTAAAAAATACGACGAATGATCCGTTGCGGACGTGACGAAAGGCGGACAGAGGGGTCATACGGGCTTGGCAAGTGAATGAGTGAGCCGGGCAGAGGGGCTATCCAAAAGCCAAACTGCTCCTCGCAACAAGTGCGTTCATTGCCTCCGCTTGTCAAGCTCATATCGGCAGACAAAACCGCCAATGATCCCGCTTTCAAACCTCAGAGGGCCTGCCACGCATCCATCCCGCCACTGACGTTGCTGACCCGGCTGAATCCATGGTCCAACAAGAGCTTCACGGCTCTGGCCGAACGCCCGCCCGCCTTGCAGTGAATGTGGATCTGGCGATCGCGCGGCAGGCCGTCCAAGTGCTCCGGCAGGGTGCCTAGCGGAATGAGCCGTGCCTGCGGAATATTGGCCGCTGCGTGTTCGTCAGGTTCACGCACGTCAATGAGCAGGCCTTGGTAATCGCCTTCGAGAAGCGCCTTGAGTTCGGTAACAGTGATGGAATCCATTTGATTTGATGTGAAAGCGCAATGGCTCGCGGCATTCGTCTGCGCGTTGCCTACCTGATGAATTTTCGGCCGCTCGCCGCACAACCGGCACTCCGGATCCCGCCGCAAACGCAGCCGACGAAACGCGCTGCCCAACGCGTCATACACACTTAGCTGCCCAAGTGGAATACTGCCAATACCCAGGATCAACTTGATCGCCTCTGCCGCCTGCAACGTGCCAATAATGCCCGGCAGAACACCCAGAACCCCCGCCTCCGCACACGTCGGCACCGCCCCAGCCGCCGGCATCTCCGGCAGCAGGCAGCGGTAGCACGGTCCCCCCAAGTGCGGCGCAAATACCGCCACCTGCCCCTCAAAACACTGGATCGCCCCATAAACTAACGGCTTTTTCAGGAAAAATGCCGCGTCGTTCGCCAAAAAACGCGTCGGGAAATTATCAGATCCGTCGAGCAAAATGTCATAGTTGGCGGCAAGCTCGAGGGCATTGTCTGGGGTGAAGCGGACTGGATGGCATTCCACGACGACGTGTCGATTGACATCGCGCAAACGAGCGGCGGCGCTCTCCAGCTTGGATCGGCCGAGCCACGATTCGCCGTGCAGAATCTGCCGCTGCAAGTTCGAGACATCCACCACATCGGGATCCACAATGCCGAGGCGTCCGACCCCCGCGGCCGCCAGATAAAGCGCCGCTGGCGAGCCCAAGCCACCGCAACCGATGAGCAACACCGAGGCGTGCTTCAGGCGCAGTTGGCCATCCACTCCCACCCCTGGTATGCTCAGGTGGCGCGAGTAGCGATGCCGTTCTTCGGGTGAGAGGCCGTGGCTCATGGCGACCCAACGATGCACCTTACCGCCCCTTCCTCCAAGAGGAATGGCGTGGAAAAAATGAGGTCTCTTTTTGTGTGTTAGCGTGGCTGTCGCGTCCCGCCGCAGGCCGTGACAGCGTGCCTCCGGCCGCAGCGCCCATGCAAAAGCGAATGCAGCGTGCGCCAAACTCAGCGCATTCTCCAAGCATGGGCTGCTCCTGGCACGCGCTGCGAGACGCAGCACGCTCGGCCTGCGGCCGGAGGCACGCAGCCACGTGGAGCGGGCATCTGGCAACGCTTATTCCAGAATGACGTAGAGCGCGTCGTCTGGGAACTTGAACATCTGGCGACCGCCGGAAATTTCCAGCGGAATGGATTTCACAGGCATCCCGTTAGGATCGAGAACACGGGCGATTTTGAGATGTGGGTTGCTGAGGGCGACGGTCACGTCGGCTCGCACGATCATCCACGGCGCATGGCCGAAGTTGCCGATTTGTTCAGCGGGACGGCTGCCTAAAACATCGGGCCGGGTCTGCCAGCCCATGGGCCGTTCGGTGGTTCCGACCTGCACGAGGATTTTGGCGGACTCGCGCAACGGCTGGTTGTCCAATGCCACGGCAAGCACTGTGGCGTAATCATTTCCGGAGCGGATTTCCACATCGGGGAGTTTGAAAATGCCGCGCGCCTTGAGAAACCCGCTGACTCCCTGGGCCTTCGGTGTGCTCAACTGGCACAACCCCCGACCGTAGTCCAATAAGAGCTGATCGGTCGAGGAAGCGACCGTCTTGGCGTCCTCGTGAATAAATTTCGTGAGATCCCCCACCCGGCTCTGGGCCGGATTGCCGCCGTAGTTCACCAACACAGGACCCACCAAGTAGGCGAGCGGATTGACCCCGTCCTTGATGTTAGATTGCTTGGAGAGGCTGTTCTTGTCGCGATTCGGGTCGTAGCCGGCGTCCTCGGCGATGATCGGCATGCGGCGTTGCCACAGGTCATCGAGTGAGCGCTGTTCCAGCACAACTGGAGCGGCTTGTTGGATATAGCTGCGGCGGTACATCAAGGCCGCCGCCGGCCACTGGCCCATCAGCATGGGTGTGGCGCAGACCCACTTGCCTTCGGAGGGCAGAAAGCCATTGGCGGACCCGGGTTGGCGCCAGTCTTCCTCGCCGGTGGCAAACCAATAGAAGGCGTCGATGCCGGTCAGGGACTGGTAAGCGGCGACCAAAAACGGTCCCTCAGACTGAAAGCCCAGCGGCGGCACCCACGAACTCTCGGTGATGAGCATCGGAAAACCTGCGACCTGCTTGAGCGCCAAGGGCAACTGGCGCGGGTGCAAAAGTGCCGACTCGTCGGTGAAGCGGTCGCCGTTGCAGATGGCCCAACCTTTGTTAGCCCCTTCGTGGTCGCCGTCATAATAGCGGTTGACGGCCATGACGTCGTTGGCGGTGTATGACTGGCGTTCGGCGTCGAGCATGGTGACGTTGTCGGCGCAGCGCCAGTTGCCGGCATTGACGAGTTGTTTGCACCCGAGTTCGGTCTTGAGGAAAGCGCCGATCATTTTGTTAAAATCACGCATCGTTGCGGTCAAAAATTCCATCTGATCGGCACAACGCTGCTGTTGTCCGGCGTTGCCGCGGTGTTGGGTCAACTCCCAAACAATATATAACGCCGCCTCGCCGCCGGCAAATTCGTCCGGCCCGTCTTGATCCGCAGTGGGTCCGGCGTTTTGCCAAGCGGCCATGGCTTTTTCCAGAGAGCCATATTTTTTAGTGGCGAAGGCACCGAACTGTCGGCGCAGTTCCTTGCGTGCCGCACCTTTGATCCCCTGACTCGTCCAGAACAACAGCGAGTCCTCATTTTGGATTTGAATGATCGCCAGCGCCGGGTCTCGTGCCAGAGGTATGCCGGTATGCGGGTTGGTCTCGGCAAGCAACTGTTTCAACCAACCTTTGTAGGCATCCTGCAGTTTTTTATCGAAAAACAGCAATCCCCAGTTGTGATTCCCACCGTCATCAAGGTAACCCATGACAGGCGTCACCCGTGAGGCACCCGCCCAATACGGCGAGAGAGTCACGTAGATGCCCTCCTTTTTCATGGCCGCCACACCACGCCATATCTGCTCGCGCTCGGCAGCATCGACATCAGTTAGGCGATTGCCGCCCGGCGTGATATTGGTGTGGAAGCGCACCATGTTGATGCCGCGTTTGGCGAGGAAACGGGCATGACGGGGAAGATTCTTGTCGAAGGCAGCATCGTTGACGGCCCAGAACCGGACAGGCGTGCCGTCACCGAATGAAAAATCACTGCCGTCTTTCGAGCGGGTGATGAATCCGTGATCCCCGGCGACCTTCTCGTTCAGAAACCGCAGGTCAAGCAGCGCGTCGGGACTGAAATCATCACGCGCCGGCTGGAACGCCCAGCGCCCGGCGGCACTCACCTCGGTGGCGGCCGATGGCTCGCCCGGTTTCGGAGTGCTTTCTCCGCGACTCGCATCGGACGCATAGCCCGCCACTGCGGCCATCAGAAGTACCATTGGAATTTTCATAAGCACGGTGGTTTTGGCGGTTCGGTGGTTGCGTCGGTGATGAAGGTTGGCATCCAGGGGGATTTCCTCCGGTGCAGCCATCTACCACTGGCGGCAGATGCCTGTCAACTCGCCCAACTCGCCAGTGTGCGCCAGTCGTTGTGCCGCCCGCTCGGAGACAAACCCACCCACGTCGATGGACCGATTCGTCCCATACCGGTGCAAGTCCGGGATATGCCATGTTGTTTCGGAGACGCCGCATTTCTTACGCCGCCGCCGGAAATTTTCACAATTCTTGCATGGATGACATAATATGCGCAAAAAAGCGGGGAATGTGACGAGTAAAATGCATAATTTGACTCGCCTGTTGCGGGTTGGCTGACCACAGTGCGGCGATTTATGAAACACCTGAAAGGACTCCTATTAACCACGGCCTTGATGCTCGCGAGTGCGGGCGGCGCATTTGCGAGTGATGCCGACTTGAAAATTCCGAACCTTGACCGGGTGACATTTACGTCACTTGGCGGGGTTCATGGCGACACCCTGATGTACATAGGCTTGGCGGTCTGTGTCCTCGGCGGACTCTTCGGACTTCTGCAATACCAACAAACGAAAAACCTGCCGGTTCACCAGAGTATGGCCACGGTTTCCAACACCATTTGGGAAACCTGCAAAACCTACCTGTTCACCCAAGGCAAGTTTCTGGCGATCCTGTGGTTGCTCATCGCGGCCTGCATGATCTACTACTTTGGCGTGCTGCAAGAAGGCAATTCCCCCGGGCATGTGGTCGTCATTCTGCTCGCCTCAATCCTCGGCATCCTCGGCTCGTACGGCGTCGCTTGGTTTGGCATCCGCATCAACACGGTGGCCAACTCCCGCACCGCATTCTCCGCGCTCAAGGGCAATCCGCTCGCCACGCTCGGCATCCCGTTGCGCTCCGGCATGAGCGTCGGCCTGCTGCTCGTCTGCGTCGAGTTGTTCTTCATGATCTGCATCCTCATCTTCCTGCCCACCAACCTCGTCGGCCCCTGTTTCATCGGCTTCGCCATCGGTGAATCCCTTGGTGCCTCGGTCCTGCGCATTTGCGGAGGCATCTTCACCAAGATCGCCGACATCGGCTCCGACCTGATGAAGATCGTCTTCCAACTCCCCGAAGATGATCCGAAAAACCCGGGCGTCATCGCCGACTGCACCGGCGACAACGCCGGCGACTCGGTCGGCCCAACGGCCGACGGCTTCGAAACTTACGGGGTGACCGGAGTGGCCTTGATCGCGTTCCTGTCCCTGGCTTTGGCCACCCAACAGGAAGTCTGCGCCACTCTCATCGTCTGGATCTTCGTCATGCGCATCCTCATGATCATCACCTCGCTGGGCTCCTACCTCGTCAATGAAGTCATCAGCAATGCCCTGTTCGGTGGCAAAAAAGACTTCGATTTTGAAGCTCCCCTCACTCACCTCGTGTGGCTGACATCGGCGGTTTCCATCGCCGTCACCTTCCTGGCCAGCAAGATTCTGCTAGGCAACTTCGTCTTCGAGGGCAAAGCGCTGCCCAACCTGTGGTGGGCGCTTTCCATGATCATCAGTTGCGGCACCATCGCCGGCGCGCTGATCCCCGAGTTTACTAAAATCTTTGTTAGTACAAACTCCCGCCACGTCAAGGAAGTGACTAACTGCTCCAAGCACGGCGGTGCCTCGCTCAACATCCTCTCTGGCTTTGTTGCGGGCAATTTCTCCGCCTTCTGGATGGGCCTCATCATCATGCTCCTGATGTTCGGTGCCTGGCAGTTTTCGACTAACGGCGACCTGATGGCCATCATGCCGGCCAAGTTCGCCTTCGCCGCACCCATCTTTGCTTTCGGCCTCGTCGCCTTCGGATTCCTCGGCATGGGCCCGGTCACCATCGCGGTGGATTCCTACGGCCCGGTGACCGATAACGCCCAGTCGGTCTATGAATTGAGCCAGATTGAGGGCGTTCCTAACATCGCCGCCGAACTCAAGAAAGATTTTGGATTCGACGCTGACTTTGAGAATGCGAAGTATCAACTCGAAAAGGGTGACGGTGCGGGCAACACGTTCAAAGCCACCGCCAAGCCGGTGCTTATCGGCACCGCCGTGGTGGGTGCCACCACCATGGTCTTCGGTATCATCATGTTGCTGGAAAACATGTATGGCAATGTGGTGGCAAAGCTCTCCATCGTGCAGCCCGAGATTATCCTCGGCCTGGTCATGGGTGGTTCAGTCATCTATTGGTTCACCGGGGCCTCCTGCCAGGCGGTGGTCACTGGTGCCTATCGTGCCGTGGTCTATATCAAGGACAACATGAACCTCGATGCCACCACCGCAACCGATAAGGACAGCAAGGAAGTCGTCGCCATTTGCACCAAGTATGCACAAAAGGGCATGTGGAATATCTTCATCGTGGTGTTCTGCTTCGCCCTTGGCCTGCCGTTCTTCAGCCCGTTCTTCTTCATCGGCTACCTCATCGGCATCGCCTTCTTCGGCCTGTTCCAAGCCATCTTCATGGCCAACGCCGGCGGCGCTTGGGACAATGCCAAGAAGATCGTCGAGGTGGACATGCGCGAGAAAGGCACCGATCTGCACGCCGCCACAGTGGTCGGCGACACCGTCGGCGACCCCTTCAAGGACACCTCTTCGGTGGCGATGAACCCGGTCATCAAGTTCACCACCCTGTTCGGTTTGCTCGCCGTTGAAATCGCGGTGACCATGCACAATCAAGACACCAAGAACATGATTGGCGGATTCTTCTTCCTCGTCGCTCTGGTCTTTGTCTATCGCTCGTTCTACGGCATGCGCATCCCCGAAGAAGGCTAATCAACTTATCAACCTAACCATTCCAACGGGTGCCGGTTTCACCGCCGGCACCCGTTGCGTTTTTACATGCGCAATGCCAATCATTTGAATTGTAGCGGCCTGTCTATGACCGCCGATGAGCATGAGCCGCCAATGAATCCTTGAAAACCAGAATCTGTGGTGAATGAGTTAAGTTCCTGAACGGGATACGTGCCAGGCTGGGATTGTTTGTCTGAGGGGGAGCGTTTCAGTTGGTTCAGAGTGGCTTGCTGGTGATCAGCCCGATGCCGCGGCCGGCGTTGCCCACGGCACAATAATACATGTAATAAGTGTCGTTCTTCGGGTTATACACCAGTGAGATCTTGTGGGCGAAAGTGCCGTCCAATCCGCTCGGGTTGCCGCCGGCTAGGTACAGCGGTAAGGGAGAGGCTTTCCAGGTCATCAGGTCGTAGGAAAAGGCCGCCATGATATGCGCGCCGCCGGCACCGAGTCCGAAATAGAACATCACCCAGTGGTCGCCGTCGCGGAAGACCTTCCCGTCCGAAGCCATGCCTGTATCGTAGGAACTGTTGGCGTTCTTCACCAACGGATTGCCGGTGTAACGGGTCCAATTCAGCAGATCCGTCGAGGTGGCCATACCCATTTGTTCGGTGCCGCCGTTAGCCGCGTTGTAGAAGTCGGAGTAGGTGCCGTTGTTCTCGATGAGCCACGGTTGATAGATGCAACTCTGTTCCCAGGTGCCGCAACCGGGATCATAGACCGACAAAATGGGCGTGGACTTCGCCTGCTGCCACGTGAGACCGTCGGCGCTTGAGGCCACACCTTCGTAGCCGGGCCGGGACTCGTAGCCTGTCTGGAACGGATAAGCGCCGTAAAGCGTCCAATATTTGCCGTCGCGCTGCTTGAGCAGGCGCGCTGCCTTGATGTCGTACGACTCATACAAGTAGGCCCCGACCACGCAGCCGCCGTAGTCGAAACTGCCGGGCTGGCCGAATCCCATCGCCAGTCGCGGATTGCTCCAGTTGACCAGGTCGGTGCTTTCGGCCACGAAGCTGTTATAGCCATTCCCGTTGAATGCGATGAAGCTCATGTACCACTTGCCGGTGTCGCCGGGCAGTTGATAGACTGTTGGCACGTCCGTGTTTTGAAAGGATTCAAGGCCGGGAATGTTCGGTGTGGATGAGATGACATGGTGGGGCTGGTAATACCAATTTCGGTAGGGCGCCGACCACTGGGCCAGTGTCGCGCTGTCAATGGATGGGGGCGGTATCGTTGCGGTGGACGTCGCCATCAGCCGGGCGAAGGTCTTGGGGTGCGCCGCCAGGTAGGTGGCGGGGATCCTGACGGTGATCCGGTCATAGTCGGTGGTGCTGCCACCACCCAGGGCGACGGTGATCGAAATGTTGCCGTCCGTGGTGGTGCCTGCGCTGGTGCCCACCGTGAAGTTGGTCCAACCGGTGGCACCGAGATCGTCACTGTATTGGACGGCCACGGGAGAACTCGCGGCCGAGGCGTTCAAGCGCTCGAAGGTCAGAATCAACGCCCCGGTTCCGTCCCGGCTGACGGCGGGCAGCTTGAGCAGACCGGCGGCGGGATTTCCGAGCGCATCGGCACCGAGGATCCAGGCTATCCCGTTTTGGATGCCGTCCTGGTTCGGGTCGGCAGTGAAAGCAGGATCCAACGCGGTGCCGGTGCCACCGCTCAGGCCTTGGGTGCTCGCCCAGGAGGCGTAGTCGCCAGGGCCGCTGCCGAGCGTGAGCACGCCGGTGCTCTGGGTGAAGGTCCACGTCTTG
The DNA here is from genome assembly GCA_903875675.1 of Akkermansiaceae bacterium. GTDB lineage: Bacteria > Verrucomicrobiota > Verrucomicrobiia > Verrucomicrobiales > Akkermansiaceae > Luteolibacter. Next base: position 7,390 of record CAIQXC010000766.1, on the reverse strand, counting down.
CTGCCGTCGCTCGTGGTCCAGACGCCCGAACTCAAGGTCCAATCGCCGCCCGAGCCGATGATCTTGAAGCTGGTTCCGTAAGCCTTGGTGGCGACATCAACCAGGGGGCAGGCGCAGGAGGTGAGGGAGGCGAGGGAAGAGTCGGAGAGATCGACATAGAAAGGCCCGTTCAGGGTGGCCGACCCGGTGCCGGTGATCTTGTTGTTAGAAGACGCATTGACCACGAAGGTCAGGCAGTTTCCGCTGGCTGGGGCGTTGAAGACGAGTTCGCCGGCCGCGACCATGGTGTCACCAGTGTAGGTGTTCGCGCCGGAGAGAGTCAGCGTGCCCGCGCCGGACTTGAGCACGCTGCCGATGTGGGCGGAGCTGTTCAAAGGGGCGGTGTCGACGATTGGCCCGGAGACGGTGAGCGCCGTGGCGTCGTCAACGGCGAATTCCTGGGTGCGATTGCCCGTCGTGCCGCCATACTGGGACGTGATCGCGATCCTAGAGGAGATCGTTCCCGCGTCGCCCCCGCCGTTAGCCACGATCTTGGTCCCGCCGCTGCCGTTGACGATCAGGAACTGGCGAATCGATTGATCGCCCTGCACCTGGGCGTCGCCGCTGAGCGTCAGGGTGCTGATGTACTCGTCGCCACTCTGGAGATTCAGAATCCCCCCGTTCACGGTGACGGTGGCGGAGTCGGCGATGGTGCCCTGCCCGTCCCAGCGCAGCGTGCCGCCGGAATTAACGACGACGGGACCCATGATGATATGGTTCCACCCGGTGGCGTCAACCAGGGCCAGCGTGCCGCCGTTGACGGTCGTCGTGCCGGTATAGCTGTTGCCGGTGTTGGAGAGAAGCAGCGTGCCGTCGCCGGTCTTGGTCAGACCGACGGCACCGCCAGTAAGCGCGCTGCTGATCGTGACCGAGTCGGCGACGTCCGGAGTGCTCACGGTACTGGTGGCGCCGAGCGTAATTGCGGCGCTTACCGTGCGGGTGCCGCTGATCGCCAGCGTGCCACCCGAAAGGCTGATCGTCGGAAGCGTGAAGCCGGCCCCGGAGGCGATCTGCAGCGTGCCACTCGTTCCCAGAGTGGTTGCGCCGCCCACGGCCAAGCTGCCCGCGCTCGTGACGGACACCGTGCCGCCGTTGCTCGCGGCGAGGCTCGCCGCGGCCTGGCTGGAATCGACCGTGACGGTCCACGGGGTATCGATGATCGTGGGAGTGCCACTGCCCGGATAAGTGGGCGGGCCACCGCTCCATGTGCCTGTGGTCCAATTGCCATCGGCCCCATTCGCCCAGGTCAATGGTAAGTCTGGAGTGATGAGGGTGATGTTGTCGAACCGAGCGGAGGTATTGTTGCCGGCGACGAAGGCTCCCTCGGTCAGACCGAGTTGCACGGTGCCGCCGAGGTCGGCGCGGGTGAGGTCAAGACCGCCGCCGCCCCATGCCCGTTGCGTCCAAGTCGTTCCGTCGCTACTGGTATAGCCCCTGAAGACGTTCCCCGTGCGCGTCAGCCGCAAATAAGCAACGACGGGAGTATAGCCTCCTGAGTCGCTCTGCGCGTTGTCATCGACCCTTCGGAGTTGGTTCCCGCCGCCGAACCAGTTGCGGGTGATCATCACGAAGTCCTCGCCCGCGTTGCCGTCGGCATTGGCCGGGTTCAGGCGGACCAGCAGCCCGGCAATCGTATAATTAACCGCTGTCCCGGCGGTCACTTGGACGCGGGCATCGAAGTCGCCGGTCACGTTCTTGTAAAGGAATGGGGCATTGGCGTGCGAGCCGTCCCAACCGACCGCACTGCTGGGAGTGCCGATGGTCAACTCGCCCGAAGGGCCCGTAGTGTTCAGAACGTTGGCGGCCGATTGGTTCCAGATGCCATCCCAGATCGTGCCGCTGACGCCTCCCGTCAGGTAGTCGTGGGACGTGCTGAAATCATCGGTGACGGTGTCCGCCCGCACGATTTCTATCAGCCCGGCCCATGACGTGAAGGCCGCCGCGAGGCCGGCCCGTATTGCGACTCCCTGTGCCGCCAGACCGAAGGCGGCGAAGATCCGAGCGGGGGTACCGGAACGATTTGAGTTCACCTGGATTGGATTCATGGTTTGCATTGGAGTTGTTGGTGGCTGCTCTGGGATCGGTTGATCATGCTTGTTTTTGGTTCAGAGTGGCTTGCTGGTGATCAGCCCGATGCCGCGGCCGGCGTTGCCCACGGCACAATAATACATGTAATAAGTGTCGTTCTTCGGGTTATACACCAGCCAGCCCGGTAGGGCGCGGTGGGGATATTGTCAAATTTCCGGATTCCGTCAAATCATACAAATGAGTCAGCAATCAGCGATCGCTCGACTGAGCTCACGCCGAAGTCCTCTTCGCATTTCGCATGGTCTGAGGCATGCCTCGCTAACAGCTAGCAGCCAACAACTAACAAATCCGGGCTGGCCGGGATGCTGGGATCGGTTTCTGGAGGGGCCAGGGCCATATCCGGCTCGAGGGTTTGGAGGCCGAGTTTGGCGAGCAAGGCGCGGTCGTTGGCGGCCTCCGGGTTTTCAGTGGTGAGGAGTTTTTCGCCGTAGAAAATCGAGTTGGCCCCGGCGAAGAAGCACAGCGTCTGAGTCTCGTCGGAGAGGCGGGTGCGGCCAGCTGACAGACGCACCTTGGCGGCGGGCACCGCGATGCGGGCACAAGCGATCATGCGGACAAGGTCCAAGGGCTCGACCTGGGGATTTTCCGCCAGCGGGGTGCCGGGCATGGGCATGAGCGAGTTGATCGGGACGCTTTCCGGGGCAGGATTAAAGTTAGAGATAATTTCCAACAGGCGCAGCCGGTCGGTGATCGTCTCACTGATGCCGAGGATGCCGCCGCAGCACACGGCGATACCGGCATCCTGGACGTTGCGGATGGTGCGCAAGCGGTCTTCGTAGGTGTGCGAGGTGACGATGTTCGGGTAGTGTTCTGGGGATGTATCGAGATTGTGGTTATAGGCGGTGACGCCGGCCTCGCGGAGTTGCTGGGCTTCGGCGGGGCCGAGTTCGCCGAGGGTGACGCAGACTTCCATATTGAGGGATGCGACGTCTCGGACGATATCGAGGACCTGCTCGAAACGAGCGGTGCCGCCACGCACGCCGCGCCAAGCGGCACCCATGCAAAAGCGGGTAGAGCCGGAGGTCTTGGCGGCGCGGGCGTGGAGCATCACCTCTTCGCGCTCCAGCAACACGTGGCTTTCCAGCTCAGTCTTATAGCGTGCCGACTGGGCGCAATAGGCGCAGTCCTCAGAGCAGCCGCCTGTCTTGATCGATAGCAACGTGCAGAGTTGGATTTTTCCGTCGGGGAAATTTGCCTGGTGCACGGCATGGGCTTGGCTGAGCAGGGCGAAGAACGGGAGGTCGTAAAGGGCGCGAAGTTCGGTTAGAGTCATTGGGGGTAAGTTATCGGGTCGTTCTCATCTTGCCCAAACGCCGGAGACTGAGGGAAGTTGGCCTTGGCCGACGATCGTGTAATTGGTGGCACCGACGGCCCCTTCGAGGGGGATGCCAATGGCGTTTCGCCAGGCGGCACTCATGCTTTCTGCGGTGTGGCAGCCCCAGCTTTTGCACATCGCATTGCGTGCGAACACGGCGGAGTGGATACGGGGCAGGTCTCGCTCATGAAGCCAAGCGGTGGAAACCGCCATGATATCATTGCTGTAGTCGAGCATGAATGCATAGCGATTCGAGTGACCAAAGAAATCGAAGGTGGTGATGGCATTGGTCGGGCGCGAGTTGATGGCATGGATGAGACTATCGCCACTGGTGACCCAGATGAGCTTGGCCTGGTTCTTTTTTGCCAGATCAGTAATCCAATTGGTGTAAGGCGTTTTATCCTCGGTGCCGCGGGTGCGATAGCTGGGTCGGTAAACCAGCCAAACGATGCGGGCATCTTCCCCGTAGGCACGGTGAATCTCCTCGATGCGGAGGGTAGAGGCGCGGACGAAGTTGGCCCACCAGTGGTCGTGGCGGTCTGCAGGAACACGCAAGTTTTCCCACTGACGCAGGGCGGGACCGCCCGTGAGGATGACGTGCTCCGCGCGACTCGAAGCGGCAAGCCACAGGGAGCTGGAAATGAAAAGACGGAGCAGCAGTCGGGACATCAGCTGGAACGAGGGTCAGGAGGGCTGGTTGTTGCAGCCGTTGCGGATGATTTCCAAGAAACTCTGGGGCTCCAGAGACGCGCCGCCGATGAGCGCACCGTCGATGTCCGGGCAAGCCATGAGTTCGGCTGCATTGCCGGGTTTGACGCTGCCGCCGTATTGGATGCGGATTTTAGCGGCAGTGTCCTGGCCGTAGAGTTCGGCGATGACGGAGCGGACAAAGGCGTGTGCGTCCTGAGCTTGCTGGGAGGTGGCGGTGACGCCGGTGCCGATGGCCCAGACGGGTTCGTAGGCGACGACAATTTCCGACATATCCTTGTCGGAGACATTTTTGAGGCCACCGGTGATTTGGGTGCGCAAGACGTTTTCGAGTTCGCCGGCCTCGCGTTGGGCGAGGGTCTCACCAATGCAAAAAATCGGCTTGAGGTTCGCCTCGCGAGCCTTGTGAATCTTGGCATTGATGACGGCGTCGGATTCGCCGTAGATAGCGCGGCGTTCGCTGTGACCGAGGATGACGTAATGGACGAGGAATTCCCGCAACATCAGCACGCTCACCTCGCCAGTGTAAGCACCGGCATCGTATTCTGAGCAATTTTGGGCGGAGATTTGGATCGACTGGGCTTCGTTGCTGGCATTCGGGGAATGGAGGAGGTCCGCGAGTTTTCCGATAGAGACGAAGGGTGGGGCGATGACGATTTCGGCGGGGAACGACTGGCCTTGGAGTTTTGAGAGGAAGCTCTTGAGGAAGTCCTCGGTCGCAGAGGCCCCCATGTTCATTTTCCAGTTGGCGGCGAAGATCGGTTTGCGGTTCATGGGGTCAGGTAGGGGTGTTGGGAGTGGTGATTGGAGATGGGCTCAGGCCTCGCTGAGGGCGGCGACGCCAGGCAGCACCTTGCCTTCCAGCAGTTCGAGGGATGCCCCGCCGCCAGTGGAGATGAAGGTCATTTGCGCCTCGAGACCAAACTGGTTGACGGCGGTCACTGAGTCGCCGCCACCGATGATGGTGGTGGCTCCTCGACCCGTGGCTTGAGCGACGGCTTCGGCGACCGCACGGGTGCCTGTGGCAAAATTTTCGATTTCGAAGACACCGACGGGGCCATTCCAGATGATGGTTTTGGCGTCGAGGATGATATTGCGGAATTCGTTGATGGCGAGGTCGCCGATGTCGATGCCCATCCAATCCGGGGTGACGCCGCCGCCTTGATCAAAGGGGGCGGTGCAACGGGTTTGGGCGCCGTCCTCGAACTTGTCGGTTTCCCGGGTATCACTGGGCAGCAGGAGAGTTTTGCCCATGGCCTTGGCCTTGGCGAGGATCTCCAGCGCGAGGTCGAGCTTATCGGCCTCGACTTTGCTATTGCCGACCTCGAAGCCCTGGGCCTTGCGGAAAGTGAAGGCCATGGCACCGCCGATGAGCAGGGTGTCGGCCTTTTCCATCAGGCTCATGATGACCTGGATTTTGTCAGACACCTTGGAGCCGCCCATAATGACGACGAAGGGGCGGGCGGGGGTGGCGAGTTCTTGTTGGAGGTATTTGAGTTCGCGCTCCATCAAAAAGCCCATGGCGCTTTGCTTCACGAAATGCGTCACTCCCTCAGTCGAGGCGTGAGCCCGGTGCGCCGTGCCAAATGCATCGTTGACAAATATATCTGCGCCGGCGGCCAGTTTCCGGGCAAACTCCGGGTCGTTGGCCTCCTCCTCCGGGTGGAACCGGGTATTTTCAAGAATGAGCACCTCGCCGGGTTGCAGAGCGGCCCGCAGGGCTGCTGCCTGCTCACCGATGCAATCCGCAGCGAGCTTGACGGATTGGCCGAGAAGTGTGCCGAGATGGGCGGCAGTGGGGGCGAGTGAATACTTGGCATCGGGGCCACCTTTGGGACGGCCCAAATGCGAGCAAAGGACCAATTTTGCGCCGCCTGCCAGGAGGTAGCGAATTGAGGGGATGGCGGCTTGGATGCGGGTATCGTCGGTGATCGCACCGTCTTTGAGCGGGACATTGAAGTCCACACGCATGAGAACTTCTTTGGCGGATACGTCGAGGTTGCGGATGGATAACTTGGCCATGGGGGAAGAAATACCGCCCGAGAGCGGCCGCCATGTCAAGCAAAGCGTGTGTGTCCAGGTGAAAAGTATCAGGATTTGCGCCGAATTTGAGCGGGAATGCGTGCCAGGGAAGGCAAGGCCGCCGGTTCAACTCGCAAATCAGAGGATTTCCTGCACGAAGGGCTGCTTTTGGAAAATCGAGAATGCGTGGGGTTCTTCGCCGGTGCCGAGGAAGCGGGGTGGGATGCCGAGCTGGTCGTGGATGGTCACGGCGATGCCACCCTTGCCAGAGCCGTCCAACTTGGTGACGATGAGGCCATCGAGCGGGCAGGCTTTGTGAAATTCCTTGGCTTGGTTGAGGGCGTTGGCTCCGGTGGTGGCATCGACGACAAGCAGGGTAAGGTGGGGCGAGGATGGGTCTTGTTTTGCCAGGGTGCGGCGGATTTTGCCAAGTTCTTCCATCAGGTTGTGGCGGGTGTGGATGCGCCCGGCAGTGTCGCAGATGAGAAAATCACTGCGGCTGGCGATGGCCTTTTGATGGGCATGAAAACACACCGACGAGGGATCGGCATTCGGGTTGCCCGTGACCACCGGCAAATCGAGACGCTCACCCCAGCGCTGAAGTTGCTCGACGGCAGCCGCACGAAAGGTGTCCGCCGCGGCCATCACAACCGAGCACCCACGTTGCTTCAACCACAACCCGAGCTTGGCCGAAGAAGTCGTCTTGCCGGTCCCGTTGACGCCGACGACCAAGATGACGTATGGCAGGCCATCGGCGCGCGCTTGCGGCGGCGGCGTATCAGTCGGCAAGCGATCCAGCAGGTGGCGGCGGGTGGTTTCCACCACATCGTCGGCGGAAATCTTGCGGCCCAGGTCGCGCAATTCGGCAATGATTCGAGTGGTGAGTTGGATGCCCAGATCGGAGGCGATGAGGTCGGCCTCGATTTCATCCCAATCGATTTCGGCGCGATTGGTGATTTTGTTGAACAGGGATTTAAAGAAGCCGGCCATGGGAGGGGGGAAGAGTTATAGGTTATCGGGAGAAGACGCAAGCCCCGAACCCGGGGCGAGTCTGAAGGGCCAGTTCTGAAACTCAGAACTCAGTGTTCGACCTCGTATTCGACAACGGCGCGAGCACGTCGGATTCCCGGAGTTTCAAAAAGAATCGCACACGAAGGCACGAAGCCACGAAGAAGAGGAGAGAATACCATGACTAAAAAATTCCAAAAACCTTCGTGG
>CAIQXC010000765.1 GCA_903875675.1 Akkermansiaceae bacterium | reverse complement strand
GACCGCACCGGCCCGGCGCACCCGCCGTTGAATTCCCGGGTCGGTCTGCATTCGGGAGCTCCGTGGCGCGGCCCGCACGCCCCCAACTTTCGGTAACGGCATCGACCCAGGATCGAACCGGCACGGCGACACCCTCCATTGAATTCCCGTGTCGGTCTCCATTCAGGAGCCCCGCGACGCGGCTAGCACGCCGCCAACCTTTGGTGCCGGCATCGGCCCAGGGCCTCACCGCCCCAGCCCAATCGTCGTTGAATTCCCGTGTCGGATTCCATCCAAGATCTCCGTGACTTGACGCTCACGCCGCCAGCTTTCGGGTGGCGATCTCTGTCCAATTCCGTCCAATTCGATCCCGACCGGACGTGCTCGCCGCTCTTTTCCCGGGTCGCCCAAGCTCAAGATCGGCTGACCGAGTACTGCTCTTGACGCTGGCACCGGAGCACCTGGAGATTAAATCCATTAGCTCTTTTCTCTTAGGCTGGAAGCCGAAGCCCCCTGTCAGGGGCTACGTCATGCAGGCAAAGACAGGTTCAAGGGATCCACGGGACCCAAGTGGGTCTCCGAACCAAACCGCAAGGAGCCGCTGGGCAAATCGCCCACGGCTGCACCGAATCGGCAAAAAAAAACCACCAAAGAACAACATGACACGCCGAATTATTGAATTCAAAACCGCATCGACCGCAACCGAGCCATTGAAGCCATCCCGTACCACCCGGAGTCTGACTGATGACGAGCAATGGGAACGTCTGGCTCACCAGTTGCCAAAAGCTGAGCTTGAACCGCTCCGCGCCAAACTCGGCCGCTAACGCCGCTACCATAATCCCAGAGCGCGGGCGAAAAATCCGCCGCCTCACCCTCACCAACTTCCCCTCGAAAACCTTACATGACACCCGACGAAACATCTGACACAGAACCATTTATCTTGCCCCACCAACGTGATGCATTTGACCGCCTATCTGCCCTAGCTCGTGCCTGCATCTACGGTAACTTCTCTAACCTGCCGATCCGAATCCGTCCTGCGGTATTCGTTACCGGTCCCTCGGGATCTGGCAAAACCCACATCGCCCGCGCCCTAGCAAAATCCATGAATTTGGCTTACTTTTCCATCTCAATTTCGGAGTGGATTCTTCTCGGCTCCTCGAACCGGGGGGCCGTGAGCACGTGGCCAGCGATTTGCCAATTTCTCTCCCGTTCGGCCCGTGGCGAGGGATGCATCGTTTTTTTGGACGAATTGGACAAAATTCGTACCGGTGGAGGTGCCGAATATTCCCGGTTTCTTCTAACGGAAATCTACACGCTCCTCGACTTTCGAGTCCCTCAAAACATGCGCGATGGGGATGGTGATCCGATTCGCGAAACAACCATCCGGGATGCCGAAACGATGTTGCGCGAACGAACCCTCATCATCGGGGCCGGCGCTTTCCAGGAGATCTGGAACGAAACCAAACCGCTGATCGGATTCGGCGCGAGCGCTGTTCAATTACCCGAGCCTCCCGACCTCAACAAGTTGGCGCAATACGTCCCGAGAGAGCTGATCGCGCGATTCGGCAGCCGGTTGGTCGTTCTTCAGCCGCTTGTCGAAAAGGACTACCGTGACATGCTCGCCACCATCGTTCCCCGGCTGCCGGACCACTGGCGTTCCAAATTCGAGCAACTCGCACTCCGCCGAATACCTGAAGCCGTCCGGCAGCAGCAGGGAACCCGCTTTTTCGAGGAACTCCTCCTGGATGTGGTGGTCTCCGAGCGGATGGAGATTTCGGCCCCACTTGTCACCGCCGACGTTGAAACGTATGGCAGCGACTCCTCACCCGATATTGGGCTGTTTTAGTGACTCCGGGGCTGCCGCCCCGTTCCCCGCCGAGCGGGTGGCCGCTCGACCCCGCTCTCCTCCTCCCCCAAACCCTCGCTGGGGGCTTCGCCTTTCCCGTTTCCCCGGAAAGCGGGGGGAATCTTTGGCTGGAAGTCTCATGTCACCAATGCGTTGCTCTGTGCTGCGGGCGGCACGGGAATTTGCCATCGTCGATACCGCTGGGCAGCATGACAACAAGCGCGCCCGCGAGGTCTGTGCAAGCATTGCACCCGGTGAAATCGTGGTTTTTGACAAGGCCTATGTGGATTTCGCCCATCTTGCCGAGCTTGACGCACGCGTGTTCATCACCAACAACCTCGCGTGGAGCCCGCGCTCGGTATGTGATCTCTATCGCCGTCGCTGGCACATCGAGGTGTTCTTCAAACAGGTCAAACAAAGCCTCAAGCAGGGCAATCGCCAAGTTTCGGTAATTTCGCTGCGGGCTGCCCTTGCTTCCCTACCGGAATCTGTTGGAATCGGTCCACGCTTTCGGCGGCATGATGACAGTCGGCCAGAGTGGAACCATTCCCGCCCATGTCCGATGCCACCCCCGAGCAAATCACCGCCTTCATCGAACGCTGGGAACACTCCGGGGCTGCCGAGAGGGCCAATTACGCCAGCTTCCTGGCTGAACTTTGTATCCTCCTCGACCTGCCGCGCCCCGATCCATCCTCGCCCGACAATTCCCAAAACACTTACGTCTTTGAGCGCGCCATCACCCG
>CAIQXC010000764.1 GCA_903875675.1 Akkermansiaceae bacterium | reverse complement strand
GGCTTTTTATGAATGTTGACTTCCAATCGGTCCATTAACACGAAACCCAGGAGTGTTTCTGCTCCGTCAGCAGAGACTACCCGAACATGCCTGCCAATAAACTGCATCGTTCGGTGGTTTTTGGCCTTGCTCCAGAGGCAGGAGCCTGCCAGTCTCTTCGGTGTCTTTAGGAATTCCGTTAATTTTCAGCCACTGGCCGCGTCATGGCCAGCGTTCAAACTGCTGTCATGATGGCCTGCGGTGGACGCAGTTTCCTACAAATCGCCCATTTTTCACCTTCCCCTGTTCAAGGATATCTGAACAATCCTCTCTCCCCTATGAAACAAAAACTGTTTGGAACCGACGGCATTCGTGGCCGTGCCAATGAATTTCCCATCACCGCCGAGGTTGCCCTGTTGCTAGGCAAGGCGGTGGCACGAGTGCTGCGCTCATCTGGCGTCAACCGCAACCGGGTACTGGTCGGCAAAGACACACGGATTTCGGGCTACATGCTGGAAACGGCGCTCACCAGCGGGCTGGTGTCGATGGGCATGGACGTGTTCATGGTGGGGCCGATGCCGACGCCGGCAGTCGCGCATTTGACCAAGTCGATGGGAGCGGCGGCAGGCATCATGATCACCGCCTCGCACAATCCGTACGAGGACAACGGCATGAAGATTTTCGGGCCGGATGGCTACAAGCTGTCGGATGAATTGGAAATGTCCATTGAGCGCCACGTGCTGCGGCTGGAGCCAGAGTCAGATCCCCTGCCGGCCCGCCAGATTGGCAAGGCGCACCGGATTGATGATGCGCGTGGCCGCTACATTGAGTTTTCGAAGCAGACGGCGGACAATGTGCCTTTGCACGGGCTCAAGGTGGTGGTCGATTGCGGGCATGGGGCGGCGTATTTCATTGCCCCGCTCATTTTCAAGGAACTCGGCGCGGAAGTCATTGTCACCGGCTGCCAGCCCGACGGCATCAACATCAACGAAGGCTGCGGCGCTCTCTATCCGGAAACCGCCGGCGAGCTGGTGCGCCGCCACAACGCGGACCTCGGTATTTCCTTCGATGGCGACGCCGACCGGGTCATCTTCACCGATGCCAGCGGTCAAGTGGTTAGCGGCGACCGGATTCTGGCGCTGTGTGCGATCAGTCTGAAGGAGCAGGGGAAATTGCGACATAACACGCTGGTGGCCACCGTGATGAGTAATCTCGGGCTGCGGGAGGCCATGGCCCAGCACGGCATCAAACTGGAAACCACGGCGGTGGGCGACCGAAGCGTCATCGAGTGCATTCGCAAGCACGGGTATTCGTTTGGCGGCGAGAATTCCGGCCACCTCATTTTCGCGGATCATGCGACCACCGGAGACGGGATCCTCAGTGCGCTGCAAGTGCTGCGAATGATGCATGCCCGCAATGCCACCCTGAACCAGCTCGCCGCGGTGATGCAGGAATACCCGACGCAGCTAGCCAACATCCCACTGGTGGCCAAGCCGCCTCTGGAAAGCCTACCCAAACTGCAGCAGTTGATGAGCCAGGCGACTCAGGCATTTGGCGAGGACGGCCGTCACTTGATCCGCTATTCGGGCACCGAGAATAAAATCCGCGTGCTCGTCGAGCACAAGGACATCGAACAAGTGCGCATCTGGGTGAGCAAATTCGCCAGTGCCATCAGCGATGAAATCCGCTAACATCCCCCAGTGATGGATCCCCAAGCGTCATCCGACTGCGAGCCGCTGTCACTCACCCGAAGCATCGCGGAGTTTCCCATTGGCAACATCCCGCTGTGGCAACACCAGAAAATAGCCGTCGCCAACGCCGGCCTGGCTAACGAGGGGATTTCCCTCCATCCGCACGCTTGGCTGGCAATGCTGGATCTAACTACTTTAACGGGAGCCATCGACACCTTGGTGGACGCCTTTCTCGTCCCTTTGGCATGGCGTGGCACCACTCCCGATCCAACGCGAGCTGTGGCGGCGACGGGCTCGTTTATCATCCGCCACCCGTGGGATTTTTTGCGGGCCAACGAGGCCTACGTGGCAGGTCTGCAAAAATCCGAGCTGCTCGGGGAGGTCCATTCGTCGGCGGTGCTGGAGGGCATTGTCCACTTGGGCGTGGGCTCACGGATTTTGCCCGGGGTGTTCATCGAGGGCAACGTGGTGGTGGGGGCCAAGTGCCGGATCGGCCCGAATTGCTATATTCGTGGCCACACCAGCATTGGCGACGCCTGCCATATTGGCCAGTCTGTGGAGGTCAAAAACTCGCTGATTTTGTCCCGCACCAACGTCGGTCACCTCTCGTACGTCGGCGATTCCATATTAGGCGAGGCAGTCAACTTCGGTGCAGGCACCATCATTTCCAACTTCCGCCACGATGGGAAAAACCATCGCTCGATGGTCGGTGGCGAGCTGCTGGACACCGGTCGGCGCAAATTCGGTGCCATTGTCGGGGACCACGTCCACACCGGCATTCACACTTCGATCTATCCAGGCCGAAAACTCTGGCCTAACACCAGCACCCGCCCCGGCGAAATCGTCCAGCGCGATCTGCGAGCCTAAGGCACTTGCCAGCCGGGAAAGGACCGATCGAACCCGGCTAGCCAGCGGGTGAACGTGCAATCAGTGGGTGTAAATTCAATTTCTCCTCCTGAAATCATCTCAATCACTGGTTCCAATAGCCAAAATCACCAAGTCATGTTTTCTTTCAAACGCTAACTTTGCTTTCACACTCGGTCAGGTTGTTGACCCACCTTCAAGTTCTGAACTTATCCCACATGCCCCACCCCGCCCCCGGCCAACGCTGGCTCTCCACCTCAGAACCCGCCTTGGGACTCGGCGTGGTGCAGGCCGTCGATGGCGACACAGTCACCCTGCGCTTTCCCGCCGCCGAGGCCAGCCGCACTTATGCGTTTGGCACCGCCCCGCTGGTCCGGGCGAGCTTCGGGGCCGGCGATACAGTCGCCGACCGCGCCGGCCAACGCCTCACGGTGGAGAGGGTCGTCGCGCATGAGGGGGTTCTAACATACCACGGTGACGGCCGCCAATTGGTCGAAGGCGAGTTGCTAGATTCGCTGAGTTTCGTGCGTCCGGACAAACGCCTGCTCGCCGGGTTGGCTGACCCTCCGCGTGCCTTCGATGGCCGGATGCAGGCCCTCGTCTGGAACAGCCGCATCCGCCATGCGCCAGCTCGCGGGTTCACCGGTGCCCGCATCGAACTGCTCCCCCACCAGTTGGCCATCGTCGCCGAAACCGCGGCCCGGCTCCATCCGCGGGTTTTGTTAGCAGACGAGGTGGGCCTCGGCAAGACCATCGAGGCCTGCCTGATATTGCACCGGCTGCACCTCACCGGCCGGGCCGGACGCATCCTGATTTTGGTTCCCGAGCCACTCATCCACCAGTGGTTCATCGAGTTGCTGCGCCGCTTCAACCTGCGCTTCGCCATCTACGACGAAGCTCGCTGCCTCTCGTTGGAAGCCCATGCCGCCGATGCCAATCCTTTTCTCGACGCCCAGCTCATCCTAGTTGCCAGTGCTTTTCTAGCTGAATCCCCAAGTCGCGCAGCACAGGCCTGCGCCGCGGACTTCGAGTTGCTCATCGTCGATGAAGCTCATCACCTTGAATGGTCGCCTAACGAACCCTCCGCCGCCTACGCGATGGTCGAGGCGCTCGCTCGCAACATCCCATCACTGTTGCTGCTGACTGCCACGCCCCAACAACTCGGGCCGACCGGTCATTTTGCCCGCCTTCGACTGTTGGACCCTGACCGCCACGCCGATTTTGGGGCATTTTTGGCAGAAACCCGCAGCTATGGTCCGCTCGCCGCAGTGGTGGATGCCCTCCACGGCGGCGAACTGCCGGCAGATCTCGATGCCTTCAGTGCCCGCTCACCCCGCGCTGCCAGACATTTGGCGGCACTTCGAAGCGGCGACACGGCTGCCCGGCTGCCACTGGTAGCCGAGCTGATCGACTCATTCGGGACGGGCCGGGTCTTGTTTCGCAATACCCGGGACCAACTCAGCGGGTTTCCGCAGCGCCAACCCCACCTCCACCCGCTGGCCAAGGGGGCTTCGCCCTACCGCTGGCTCGCCACTCTGCTGCGGAGCCTGCCTCAAACTGAAAAAATCCTGCTCATCACCGGATCGCCCGAGGCCGCCATCGCGATCCAGCAGAAACTTCTCGCCGAGATCCAAGTCGATACCGCCCTGTTTCATGATGACCTCAGCCTCCTCCAGCGCGACCGCAATGCCGCTTGGTTCGCCGACCCCGAGGGAGCACGCCTCCTGGTGTGTTCGGAAATCGGCAGCGAAGGGCGCAATTTCCAGTTCGCACGCCAACTTGTGCTGTTCGGGTTGCCGCGCGATCCAGAGTTGCTAGAGCAGCGCATCGGCCGCCTCGATCGCATTGGCCAGAGCGGCACCATTCACATTCATGTGCCATACGG
>CAIQXC010000763.1 GCA_903875675.1 Akkermansiaceae bacterium | reverse complement strand
TTGCTGCTCGCATGGTAACATTTGTTGGAGTCATTACTCGTCCGCCCACAGGTGGCACTTAGGAATATCGACTTGCTCGATCTGTTGTTTAAAGCGAGGTCGAACACGGAGTTTCGAGGTAGCGCCGGCGGAAGCCATGGGTTTGATTTCGATAGCCGTTTCCTACCAAATTATGGATATTTGGGTGAGCTGATGCAAAGCGGCGGAGTCAGTGGGTATAGGTGAGCCACTCCAAATTGCAGATAGAAAAGGCAGCCTTGGAATGGCGTTGTGCGTTGATGCCGATCATCAGGCTGCTGATGGATCCTAACCGCAATGCTCCGTCATGTCCGGCTTGGCTCCACGAGGCCCGCGATGCATTTGTTAGCGAGATAACGATTCTCTGTGGTGTCCGCAAGCTGGCATCCGCACCGGAATCCACGATGTAGGCGGCACCATTTTCCTCGACGATTTGGACGCGAACGGTGCCGCTTCCTTGGTGCATCTGCAAGGTGAAGCGCAAAGCATCCACGGTGGAGGCGGGCACGTCAGCAGGGTCCAGCGTGAGCCGTGGATAACTCCAGGGGTCGGCGTCACCGAAGCTCATGTCGAAACGCATTCCGCCGGACTCGGGGAGGTGAGAGAGTTTGCCATCAGCCACAATGTTGTCGCGCCATGCGGTGGTCCGCCCAGCGGCCGCAATGGGATGAGTGCTGAGTGGAACGACCGTGGCGAGGTCTGCGATGACGCGGAATTGCAGCACGGGACACTGCGTTGAGTTAAAATCGCCGCGCAGGGTGACGGTGCCACCGTTGATGAGTTCGGGGCCCGACGCCGGCAAGGTCAGTTGGAGTGTCTGATCCATGCGGCCCATCGGTTCAATCCCGGCCGCCCACGATGCCGGCTCAACGCTCCAGCCGGCAGGGAGTTGGGCGACGGAGATTCGGCCGGTGGCCTTTTCGCTGCCGAAGTTGTAGGCATGCACCGGGATGGAGGTGCTGCGGCCGGCGGCGAGTCGGTGGGCTTGGTTCATCAAGTCCCGCGTGGTCTCCGGAAACTGCGCCTGCAGCACGACGCTGGACGGTTTCAGCCCACGCGATTCGGCCACTGGCAAGGGTTTCTCGAGGCCGAGGGCCGACGCTGCACCCGGTTCCATCACGGCAAAAATAGGTGCCGATCCCAGCTTGGCCAAATTTTCGGCGCTCACCGGTCGGCCCAGGCAATCATAGACGGCTCTCGCCTTGAGCGTCGGCCCCGCCGCCGCAGAAGACGCGGCCCACGCCACTAACACATCGCTTTCAACACCGTCGGGATAGGCACGGAAGGCCACGACCCGCGCGGCGGAGTCGGCACGAACGGGCAGACGGCCGAGGCAGGTCGCCCCATCGAGGAAGCGGCCGACGGCAGCCAGCGCGCAATACCCCGGACGCGGTGTCATGTCCTCGCGCAGGAGACCGAACTGGATGTCGCCTTCCATGTAGTTGCCGAGGATGAAGAAGAAATGCCGGTTCACCCCGGAGAACAGGGAGGTGGCAAAGGACGCCGGAATAAAGCAAGCTTGGCGCCAGGATTCTTCGGCGGTGAGTTCACCCGAGGGTTTCGGGCCGGTGGAGCGGACGTGGATGCCGCACTCGCTGATCCAAATCGGCTTGCCGACGGCCGCTCGGCGGGTGTGGGAAAACTCCGCCGGGTAACTCTCGACCGGGCTGTAACTGTGGACGTTGAATGTGTCCATGCTGGCATCGGCCTCGTTGCCGAGAATGAGGTCCGCGCCAATGGCGTCCGGGGAGTCCGCATAGACGTTCCAACCGACGGTCAGGCTTGGATTGCCGGCTTTGAATCCGAGGTAAGCCGCCTTCTGCAAAGTGCACATTTCATCGGTGGTGTGGCCGCCAAACGTGTCGGCGTTGGCCTCGTTCCACGGCTCCCATGCTTGGACTTTGCCACGGTAGCGGCCGCCCATTTCGCGGCAAAATGCGTGAAGCTGGCGCAAATCTCGGGGAAAGCGCCGAGCGGGATTCGGACCACTGTCCAGTCCCGGATCGATGGCCCACGGCGGCGTGCTGTGAAACACTTGGAGAACCCGCAACCCGTGGCGCGACTGCAGATCAGCGGCGCTGTCGTAGGTCGTCGCCGTGGCAAACTCGCCCGGCTTGGGCTCGGCGTCGCCCCAAGTCATCCGGTCCCGGACCCAGTTGACCCGCGCCATGGCTGCCAGGATGGCGAAATGTTCCTGGCGCAGCGCATCGTTGCGGGCGAACCACGCCGTGGCACAGTCCACGCCAACCGGTGAGTCGGCCCGCGTTGGCAGGGGGGCTCGGGCCAACACCGCCGCCGTGCTCCAGCCGACTTCTACCCCGCCGGCATCCCGGAAACCGACACGCCACCAACCCATGGCCGCTTGTCCGAGCGAAATACTTGTGGCGTCGCCAGCCACAGCCCCGGAGGCCAGCACCCGGCCCAGTTCGTCGCTCGCGACCCACTTGCTGGCCTTGCCGCGGGCGTCCACCGGCAGCCGAACCATCACGTCCTCGCCCTCAGTGAAGACATGGGCAAAAGCGGCGACCCTGCCCCCGGTCAGAGTTCTGTTAGCCTCCAGCTGGCCCATTGCGATGCCTCCGGCTGTCACAATCACCAGCGACAAGGTCATGGCGGATTTGGATAGAGAGATCAGGGCTTGTATTCGTTTCATCTGAAAACCACCTCACTCCACAATTTGATTGATGATTGACGCCAGATGATTGCCAGCCTTGGAGCTTGGCAGCGCCTCGACCACGCTGACACTGGTAACCGCGAAATCAACCAATCTTACTTCAAGTATTTGAGGTGTCATTACGAGACCGATCAAAAATCAAAAATTATCACTCAGCAATCATCAATCAGAAGGCAATGGAAGATTTTCTCAGTCACCACGTTTGCTCATTTCTTAATACGCCGAGCTAAGTTAGGGCTTTCGGGGCTTGCGTCTGAAGTTTTGCATCTGAAGTCTTGGGTCTGTGGCGAGGCTTACTCGCCTTCCTTGCGATCCACCAGGTGGGCTGGCAGGAAAGGGACGACGATGAGGACCAGCGCGGTGGTGCCGGCGTTGACCCAAACGAGGTTCATAAATGTTTGATGGAATGTGTCAAACAGCCAGGAGCCCAACACGTCGGAAAGGGAAAGCCCCCAATTCCAGCAGGCGATCATCAGTGAGTAGGCCAGCGCTTCGCTGCCCTTGGCGGTGGCACGCGCCGCAAGGTCGAAAAGCGGCAGTTGCGCCAGCGTGATCCCCAGACCGGCGACTCCCTCGACGATCATCGCGGTGGTGTGCGAGACGTAACCAAGGTATGTGAGGTTGCTCGCAATCGTGCAAACAATTGCCAGCGCTAACAAGGTCCGCAGTCGGAAACGACGGCACACAAATGGGTAGATAAATGACCCGAGCAACCCCATGCCACCGGAAATCATTCCCAAATTGCCGATGAATTGAAGGCTGAAGTGCAGCGTATTTCTCTGATAGTAGAATAGCGGTGTGTAAAGTCCGGGGGCCACTTCAATTAGAAAAAACAGCCCGCCGACGATCCACAGCGTTTTGCAGTTCCATGGCAGATGCAGGTTGATCTTGCGGCCCAACGCCCGCATCCCATCCCGTGGGGTGGCAAACCCGCTGGTCACCGGCGGCTCGCGCAGCAGCAGCAGGGTGACCGGTACCATGGTTAGAAATAAAACCCCGCAGGTGATCGACGTCCAACCGAACCAGCGGCTTGCCAGAAAGCCGCTCACCGGCCCGGCAATGATGAAGGTGATGTTGATGACGACCAAACGCAGCGAGCTGAGGCGGCCGGTGGCTCCATGCACTTGGGCACCCTCGACCAACAGGCCGCCGGCCACCACACTGGCAAATACGGC
>CAIQXC010000762.1 GCA_903875675.1 Akkermansiaceae bacterium | reverse complement strand
GGCGTTCACCCTTCCCGTCGGCACGCGGCACCTGGTGAAGGGGCGTGCCGTCCGGGAAATACCAGTGCGAGGAGGATTCTCGTGGAACGATCATCATGGTCGTGGGTTCTTTGGTTAGATGTTAGAACGGGATGTTGTCCTCTTCTTCCTCGTCGGGAGAAAGAGCTAGCTTCGCCTGTTGGAGCGCGGCGATGAGTTCGCGGTCGGCCTTGAGCGGCTTGGGCATTTCGAGGGCCGAGGGCATCCATTTGGCGATGAGCAACTCCACCGAGTCACGGTCGAGTTCGCCTAGGTCGATGCCGGTGTGGCGACCGACATGAACCTTCACGCGCCGCCAATCCGACGGCGTGCCGGACTCGTTGCTGTTGGATGCCGGACGGAACTTTTCGTCGCCGTTGTTCTGGCGGTCCTTCTGGCGGGTGTATTTGCCCGATGGCTTAAGCGGATCGCCGGATTTGTCGGCACGGATCAAGCCGATGTTGGCGTAGGTCGTGCCGTTGTAGTCCGAATGGACCACCGACACCCGCGCCGGACGGCCAACGAGCGACTCGGTGTCGAATTCGGCCTGTTCAGCGGTTGTCAGTTCGCGACCGAACCATTGTTTCAGGAATGAGCGGAGGGCGGCCTTTTCATGCAGCGATGGAGTGAACCCACGGCTGAACACGAGGTAGGGTTTGCCGTCCTGCCGAATTTCGCGGGACTCGAAGACCAGGCGGAACGTCTCGCGCTCGCCGTAGGTGGACATGGATTTCTTCAATGGAGTCACATCCACGCAGACGGCTTGGCCGTCGTACTCAGGGTGCGCTTCAAAGGGAGTGTTGGATGCAGTTGCGGATAGTTTCATGGTATTGATGTAGTTTGTTAGGTTCCGCCTAACGCCATCGTGGCGCTTCGTGCGATGCCGAAGATTCCCACATCACCCGGTGTCAAGTCTCCCGACTGTGAATACCGGTCGCATAGTCCATACGATTGGCCGTATGGTCGCCAATACCGGTGTCATTACCGGTATCGAGCCGGTGTCATCCAAACGTATGGGAGTTGATACCGGTGTCATTTTTGCTCGATCCTGCCGGTAAATGCCGGAAAATGCCGCATCATGAACATTGACCACATCCACACGCTCACCATCGTCGGCGGCCTGCTCGACGGAACCCGCATCGCATTTGACCCCGGCCTGAACTGTATCATCGGGGCTCGTGGCACCGGCAAGACGACCCTCCTGGAATTCGTTCGCTGGGTCCTAGACGAACTTCCGCGCAAAGACATCGCCCCGGTCGCACGCAAGCGCATCGAATCCTTGATCGAAGGCAACCTTCAGGGTGGGCGTGTCGAGTTGGAAATCGAAACACGCGATGGTTTGCGCTATATCCTCACCCGGTCCGTTGGGGAAGATCCCATCGTGCTGGATGCCTCCCGCAACCCGACCTCGCTTGCGGTGAGCGGATCGTTTTTCCGCGCCGATATTTTCAGTCAGAACGAGGTGGAGACCATAGCCGATCACGGCAAGTTCCAACTCGAACTCATTGATAGCTTCGCTCGGGAGGAAGTGGCCGGGGCGGATCGCGCCGCAGATGGTGTTTGCCACCAGATCATGGCGCATGCCCGACTCTTCGAGCCTTTGATGGCCCGCAGGGCGGCGCTTGCAGAGGAAATCAAGCAACTGCCGATGGTGGACGAGAAGCTCAAGGTATTTGTCGCGCAGGGGGACCAGACGGCCGATGCCGTCAACCAGGCGCATGCGCTCAAGGCATTGCGGGACCGCGAGAACCGTCTGTTCTCAGGGGCGCAGGGGTTTCTTGCCGACCTGAATGACGAACTTGCCACCTTCAAGGGTCGCTTCAAATCAGAGTTTTCCGGCAAGTTCACCACTGAAATGCTCGAAGGCCCCAACAAGGAGGTCGTTCAGTCTCTCCATGATCTTCTCAGCGCGTGTGCCAAATCGGTTGATGCTGCCATCACGAGCGCCCGGGTCGCCATTGCCGGATGCCTTGATGATGTGCACGACAGGGAAAAATCCCTGCACCTAGTCCACCAGCAGCAGGAGTTGGCATTCCGCCAACTCATTGAAAAGCACAAGCAACACCAAAGCCAATCCGTAGAGCGTGCTGCCCTTGAGAAAAAACGCAACGCCATCATCGAGTTTCAGAATGAGTCCGGTGAAATCCAAAAGCAGATCAAGGCCGCCGAAAAACGCCGCGTGGAATTGCTAGGCAGTCTTTCGGAAGTTCGCGACCGTCGTTTCGCCATCCGCAAGCAGGTGGCCGAGCGGCTCAATACCGCGCTCGCCCCAAACATCACCGTGAGCATCCAGCAGGATGGCAACACCGACGCCTACCAGGCGATCATCGAGTCGTCGATGAAAGGCAGCGGCGTCAAACAGGGAATGCTCGCCCAGAAACTCATCCGTGCCCTGCCGCCCGGGCAATTGGCCGAACTGGTGCGCTCGGCCGATCTCACCGCCCTCATGGAACGCGGCGACCTGAGCCCCGACCAGGCCGGCAAGGTGATGATGGTCTTCAATAATCCGGAAAAACTCGCCGAGCTGGAAACCGTCGGACTCCAGGATGCCCCAGCGATCCGCCTGCGTGTCGGCGAGCAGGATAAGGATTCCACGACGCTTTCCACCGGCCAGAAATGCACGACCATCCTCCCTATCTTGTTGCTGGAAGGCGGTAGACCACTACTGGTTGATCAACCGGAAGACAATCTGGACAATCGCTTCATTTTTGAGACTGTCGTGGCGAACATCCATAAGGTGAAGTCCACGCGACAACTGATCTTTGTAACTCATAACCCAAACATTCCGGTGCTGGGTGATGCGTCGCGTGTGTTTGTCATGGAGTCGGACGGTGAGCACGCGCTGGCCGCGATCTCCGGGTCCGTCGATGAATGCCGCACCCAGATTGTGACGCTGCTGGAAGGCGGAGCCGAAGCGTTTCGTCAACGCGGACAACGATACGGAGTGGAGGCATGAAAGCGGTGGCCATCGAAGCGAAACTCAACGAATTGCGCGCCGATCCCGAGGCGATCGGATGGTCCGACCGCATCCGTTTGGTTGGCAATCTGTTGGGCGAATGCAATCCGGCCCGCCCGCTGGACGGACACACCGCCGAACTGGCCCGTCTGCTCGCCGCAGATCCGAAGTGGGAGGTCCGCATGGCCCTTGCCAATCACCTCCATAAACTCAGCGAGACGGACTTTGCGTCCTTCACGGCGGGTCTAACCGAAGATGACAACGCATTTGTGAAAAGCGCCGCCGAGCGGGAATTGGCACGTCGGCACAAGGGGCACACCGGAACGGCCAAACGCGTCCGGGGACTCAGCCGGATGGAGGATGACCTGCGCAAGTTGGAGCGCCAACACGGCACGAAGGCATCTAACATGGTTTCTGAAATGGCCCACAAGCTCTACGAAGGACTGGTTGGTGCCAGCGTTCACGAAATGCGCAGCGTGATCACGGCCATGAAACTCGACATCGAGCACCTCGCCACTGAATCGACGACCGTCCCGATGATTGCCAAAATCGCCCCGCGGCTTTCGATGTCAGTCGCCTACCTGGAGCGCCTGCTAGGCGACATGAAGGAATACACCCGTGCGCCAAATCATGACATGGCCACGGAATCACTCGCCAATTTGTGCGGTGACGCGCTGCGCATGGTGCAGGCTGAGATGAAATTCTCAGGGCGCGATGCCAGCTCGATTGTCATCGAATGCGCTGTATCATCCGATCTGCTCGTCAGGGTGTCGCGCATGCCAATGGTGCTCGCCCTGCGCAATCTGATCAAGAACGCCCACGATGCGTTCATGCTCGACGAGACCCGATTCGAACCCGGAGTCATTCACGTGACGGCGGGCCGTGAGGATGACGGGGTGAGGCTCACCATTATCGACACCGGCTTCGGGTTGTCGGAAGAGGAGTTGAATAATGTCCGGCAGTTCATCCCCGGTCGCTCGTCCAAGGGCAATCTCGGCACCGGCTTCGGACTGCCCATTGCCAGGCGAAATATCCAGGCCAATGGCGGCGACCTGCGCATCGAAAGCCGCCTTGATGAAGGCACCCAGGTGACGGTCTGGTTGCCGAACAACGGAGGGAAGGACCCATGAAACCCATTGCCCTGATCATCGAGGATGATCCGTCCATCCGTGCCTCCATTGCCGACCGCTTGGAGTCCTTCGGACATGATTACGAGGCGGTCGGGTCCCAGAACGAAGCCAAGGAACGCATTGAAAGGCGTGGGTTCACCTACATCCTGCTGGATTTGGAACTGCCGATCCGTTTCGGCCGCCCGCCTTCCATCCCGACAGGCAAGAACATCCTGCGGGACATCCGGACGTCCTCCCGCAACAAGGAGACGCCTGTCATCGTCGTCACCGCCCACGGCCACGACCGGCCCGATCTCGCCGTCGATGTCATGAAGGCCGGCGCCACGGACTTCGTGAAAAAGCCGTTTGACAACCTGGAACTGGCCATCCGGGAGGCGCTCCAGCGGACAGACAACGAAAATGATGCCGGTTCCTCGCCCCGCATCCCGGCCCCGGAACTGCGCGCCTTGGGCGACGGCAGGATGTTTTTCCAGCGGGATGAGATTGAATTGGAAGGTATCCCGATCTGCACCCGCGACAGCGGCACGATCTGGCGCGTGCTCCAACTGCTGCGGGAGCGGAAGGCAAACGGCCAGCCCAAACCCTTTCCAGGCAAGAAGATCGCGGATGTGCTCGGCTTGGGCCGGGGCCAGAACGCGGTTTGCGACGCGGTCAGCGCGTTCAGGCGGCGGGTGGTGCAGCTCCTTGGAGAAGCCTGAATTCAAGCGAATGAGGATTCCGTGATCATCACCGGCAAGGCTGGCTACCAGATCAACGCGGCCCTCATCGTCGAGAACGGATCGGACTTGCCACCGGCGACCGCAGTGGAAGATGGCGGCGATGGGCCGGAGAGCCGGCGGCGGTGGTTTGTTGATGAACTCAAAAAGGGCCGGAAACTCCGGCGGAGCGACTTGGAGAACCGGTTCGGCATTTCCATCGCCACCGCCAAGCGGGACATTGCCGACCTGGATGCCGACATCGAATTCGTCGGAACCGGCAAGGCTGGCTACTACGCTGCGGTGTCTTCACAGAAATAAGCGGGCTGACTCGCCGTTTGCCCGACAACTCTGATGCATAAGAGAGGCCTGTTCATGCATTTGGAGGGAGCGCCTGTTCAGATCCAGCGGATCCAGTTCTAGAGGCTAAACCCTGCATGTAGATATCCACTTTTTCCAACAGCCCTTCCATGGTAATTTTTGTAGGCTGGCATCTCGGCGCCCAGCTCCTTCCTGGGTGGAGTTCGTCCCATAGAGGACGTTTGCCTACGTAGCGGCCCGCACCTGGATCGTGATTCCCAAATCCTTCAACCACTTGGTTCCAGAGTGGTTGGAATTTCTGGATCAGAAATGCCTCACCAAGCGTGATCCATATATCGTCAACAACGAGAGCGCGGCAGGAGAAGTCTTGGATTTTCAGAGAGGGCACGGAAATGATTGATGCTGCGTGCTCCTGAAGCCTCTTGGATAGAGAAAAAGAATCAAGAGAAGCGTCGAGAGCCGTCCCCTTCCTACCACCCTTTGGAATCGCTTTGCCGACATATATGGGATAAGCGCCTTTAACCTTGTTCAGGGCGCTCAAAGGCCTATAACAGGGAAAATCACCACGGTAATAAATCGCGTAAACCCCTGCTCCCGCAAAACTCTCGCCCGCAGCAAGGGGACGTTCTGTGGTGGTGAGTAGCGCTTCAACAACGCTCTTGCCGAGGTTACGCTTGTCGAGCGGATTGAAGAGCTGTTCGTTTTCCATTTGGCTGAATGTGATCTCGGACGGACTGAGCTACTGCACCGGCCAGTGCGACAGGCACCGCATTTCCGAGCTGTCTCATGCTTTCGGTCCATGATCCTGAGAAAATGTAGTCGTCCGGGAAAGTTTGGATTCGGGCGGATTCCCTGACTGTGAAATAGCGGACTCTCCCGTTCGGATACCTCAGCATGTTCTCACCACCCGGAACACCGTGATCCCCAGCCTTCAAGGCTTTTGCGGGCTCATCAAGCAAGCTTCCGGTGTGGCCGGGATAGGATTTCGCACCGGGCTGGAAAAAGTGATTCTGGTGAGATTTTTTTTCGCGCGGGTCGCTCAGTCCCTTGATGGCATCTCTGACAGTCCGCCAGCGACCGGGAGTACTAAACAACGGTTCGTCGGTCAATTCTGCCATTCGTCCTTTGTAACCTAACTGAGTTCCAGTTGGGCCAGCCATACCATGTTCCCGCCAGTAACTTCCATTCACCAGTTGGGAACGGAGAAGTTCCTCCTTTGTGGCGGTCGGAGTTGGGAAGAACCACTTTGAGTACAAATCTGAACGAAAGCCCACAAAGAAAACGCGGTGTCTGTGCTGCGGAACTCCGAAATCTGCGGCATTTGCCTGCTGAATCGTAACCGTGTAAGTCAAGTCGTCATCGCTTCGTTTAGAATTGTGATACCGCTGCAACCTTTGAAGATTCAACTCCCAGGAGGCATTGGGAGAAATCGGAAAGTCAGGGTAGGAAAACTGAAGTTTGATGTATTCCACGTAGTTACTGAACGCGGGGCGCAACAGGCCCCTGACATTTTCAAATAGGAATGCGCTCGGCCGCAGTTCCCGAACCGCCCTGACCGCCTGAGGGAACATATCTCTGTGATCGTCATAGCCGTTCGCCTTGCCGCCCATCGAAAACGGCTGGCAAGGCGGGCCACCCGCCACGAGGTCAATACTTCCGAAATCCGAGAACTGCACTTCGCGAATATCTGATTCAACAACATTCCAGCATGGACGATTTAGCCGCAGCGTGGCGCAGGCGTCTCGATTTCGTTCTACCAGCGCGACCGATTCAAAACCGGCGGCTTCAAGACCAAGGGCGAGACCGCCCGCACCCGAAAACAGTTCAATTGAACGCATAATCCTGATTAATCGCATTTTGATCGCGTGTCCAGCGAAAGTTTTGCTTCTCGCAGTGCTTTTTCACCTCGTCCGTAAGGCGGCGAACGTGGTTGGTGGTGGGGATGCTTTGGAGAGGACTCATCGACGCCGGAGACCTTACCGGACAGCGGCTGGATGGGAAGTCAAAAACCACGGCCCGCCAATCCATGCGGAAAAACGTGACCGCTACCGTCTCACCCCATCCGCATCCGTTCCAGTGCGGCGTCCAGTTCGGCTTTCCTGAATCTAACCG
>CAIQXC010000761.1 GCA_903875675.1 Akkermansiaceae bacterium | reverse complement strand
TCTCCAACTCTATCCGCCCACCCGGCGGTTGCTGCTCGCATTTCAACATTTGAGCTTGCTCGACCCCGTGGCGCTTTTGAGGTCGAACACTGAGTTCTGTGGCTGCGCTGGCATTGCCGAGCTGGCTCTGCGCATTGTATCCCCAGCCACAAGCCCGGGTGCTGGCCCATTGCAGCACGAGGTCGTTGCCCGTCCCGCCGTAGTAGTTCGCGATGTATCGATAAATGACGCCATCGAAGCTGTGCTGGACCGCCTGCCCCTGCCCCAAATTGTCAAAGCGACCCCTGATGAACCCGATCCCGGTGTTGTTGATGACCGTGAGATTGGTCCCGGTGGGCGGCGCATATCCCAGCGTCAGGTTCACCGTGCTTCCACTGGCTGTGTAACCCGATGAATTGACGCCCACGGAAGATGCCGAGGTGAACGCGGCAATGAGCGGTGGCCTTGTCACGGTTAGAACATAACTCGTTGTGGTGACTCCGTCCTGCGCCGTAACCAATACCGTGATCGTGTTGGCTCCCAGCACCAGGGGAATGGATGCGCTGGCGCTGCCCGAAGCGACTGTTGTCCCGTTCACTTTGACGGTCGCCATCGAGTCCATAGCGGTAGGTGTCACGGTGAGGGTAGGCGTGTTGTTGGAGACGCTGATCCAACAGAATCTTCATGCCACCCTTAACGGTTCGAGGCTGGAGGCTGCAAAATCGAGCACCGCTTCTACTTGACACCTTTTCACACCGGGAAACCACTCCAAAAATTCGTCAACCGTTGCTCTATCTTCCAAATTCGCGAAAGGCACCCCCACTGGCACACGGGTACCACGAAATAGCCATGCGCCGCTGACCTTCCCTAGGTTGCGCTCAACCTCCAATCATTCTGAACAATCCTTCATGCGGCGGTAACTTGTCTATTTTAGTGCGGTGTGCAAGCCCAATATTTTTGTGGATCGAACGCTCAGTGACGCATGGCAGGTGCCGACTTCAACGGTGACTGAAGGCGCAGACGACCCGGTCGTGCATCCCTTGGGTGTTGCCGCAAGTCGCTTGGCACAGTGGCGGCAGTCGTCACCAAACCGCGCCCCCCCTTTTTCCTTGCGCCTGGAGCTAAAACAGCTAACAAGGAGCCGGGAAGAAGGAGGCAGCTTGATTATCGCCAGCAGCTCTCTCCCAATCCAAAATCCAAAATCCAAAATCCAGAATCCAAAATCCAAAATCCAAAATTTCTTCTCCCCCCCATGCCATCCGCGCATCCGCCGCGCCGAAAAATTATCCCATGAAATAGCTTGTCAAACCGGACCGGTTAGTTATTTTCGGACATCAGGAGCCTTTTCGTGAAAATTCAATAGCATCGACGAGCCACAAGCCGTCGATGCATAATCACCAAACCCCAACAACCCCATGAAAGAACCCCAACAGCAAAAATCCACAAGTATCCCGATTCATCATCCCATGAACCGCCTTGGCATCCGGTGCTTGCCCCAGTTGCTGGCCGCCTGCATGGCTCCCATGCTCGCCTGCGCTCCGGCATACGGCTCGCCCCTTGTCTTTAGCGAGAACAGTTCCAGCAACCCATGGGTGCTGCCCGCTTGGACCAATCTGTTGGCGAGCGCCATGCCGACGCCCGCAACCTGCGCGGACAGCCAATACGGGGGATCGACCAGTTGGTCAACCCTGACCGACGGCAGCGTCGGCAGCACCACTCCGGGAAGCACCATTCCCTATCCTAGCCAGATGAACACCGTCGTCGTGCCCACCAATGGCAAGGTGGTCACCTTCGCCCTGGATCTCTCGGGGACCCACTCTGCGGGTTATGACATTACCGCTTTCGATTCCTACGGCCTGTGGGATGACCCCGGTCGGGAAGACCAAAACTACACGCTTGCCTACTCGACGGTGTCGGCACCCGACACCTTCACCCCCATCACCAGTGTTGCCTATCATACGGTCAACCCCGGGTCCGGTGCCAAATCCACCCACATTCGGCTGACCGACACGGCGGGTTACCTGGCCCTGCACGTCGCCCAAATCAGGATCACTTTCGACACTCAGGAGAACAGCGGCACCGGTTACAGCGAATTGGTTCTAACGGACAGTCAGCAGGCCATCACGACGCTCTACGAATCCAACAGCACCAATGTTTGGACGCTTCCATCGGGAACCAACCTGCTCGACGGTGCCACGGCCTCCCCGTCGTCACCGCTGACCAATCAAGGCTACGGCCTGTCAACGACCTGGACGACCTTGACGGATGATTCGGTTGGTTCCGCAACCACCGCCTCGCAAGGCGTCGCGCCCGCCAATGGCTCGTCCGTTATTTTCCCACTCGACATCTCTACGAACATCAAGGGCTACAATCTAACATCGTTTGATTCCTACTGCGCGTGGCAGGATTCCGGCCGCGACAACCAGGATTTTGCGATCCTATACTCGACGGTGGCCGCGCCGGCGACCTTCATTCCGCTCACTCAGGTCATGAATCATACCTCCTCGCCTGTGAATACCACGCACAGCCGCCTGACCAATAACGTCACGGGTTTCCTGGCCACTGAGGTTGCTGCGCTCAAGTTCGCCTTCAACAATCAGGAAAACGCATGGGTCGGCTACCGAGAATTTATCGCACTGGGCAGCGCCGTGCCTCTCTCCGGCACCCTCACATGGGCCGGTCTCAGTGGTGCCGCCGGCAGTGCCAACTGGGTGACCACCGCCGATAGCAATTGGATGGAAGGAACCAGCTCCTCGGTTTATTTCAGCAGCGACCCGCTGATTTTCAGCAGCGCCGGCATCAACAGTCATATCAACATTCCGACTGCTCTAACAGCCGAGAGTCTCATGTTCATCAACGACGATACCGTGCCATATATCTTCAGCGGGCAAGCGCTCACTGTCACCAGCGATGTGACCTTGAGCGGCTCTGGCACTGCGGTATTCGGAAATGCCTTGGGTGCCGCCGGACTCACGGTTTCAGGAACCGGCAGTTTGACGCTTGCCGTGAACAACACACTGACCGGAACAGCCACGGTTAGTAGCGGCACGCTGAACCTCGCGAGCCATGGCGCCTTGGGCACGGCATCTCTAACGCAGACCGGAGGCACGGTCAACTTCACCTCTTCGGCCCCTGTTGTTAGCCGTCTTTCAGGAACCGGGGGCACTCTGGTTCTGGGGAATCCCGCAGAGCCCGGCAACACGACTCTTGCCGTCGGCGATGCCACCACGGCGTCTTACTCCGGTTCCATCGCCGACGCCTCCGTTTCCGCAACCGGCGGCCTGGTCAAGACCGGAACCGGCACGTTGGTTCTTGCAGGCAACAACACCTACAGCGGCCCGACGGTCATCAACGCCGGCACGTTGGCCTTGCCACCGTCCGTCACCGGGATCAACTACTTCAAGGTCACCGGCGACAGCGACTCCGGAATTACCGCCATCAACACCTATACCCACGCCATCAACCCGTCCGGCAGCAGGGAGACGGTCAACGGCATCCCCTTCACGGGGGCTGGAACGGGAACATTGGCCGCAGACAGCCTGACAGCGAAAACCTATGTGCAAGCGGGCGGCGGCACGGTCACCGTCACCAACTCGATCGGCAGCAGCAAGTTCGGCGATGGTGCGATTGGCACCAACTTGGGCGGCTGGAGCGGCGTCACAGGCAATCTGCTGAATTTGTTCAGTCATTTTGACTTGGGCGGCACACCCACGCGCACCGTGGTGCTCACCGGTTTGGCACCGAACACGTGGTATGACGTCCGCCTCTACGAGAAGCCGTGGGATACCAGCAGCGGCAGGACCTTCTCGGTTGCTTACGACGTGGGCAACGACGGGGTTGTGGAATACACCTCTCCGCCCATCGACCAGAACAATCCACAGAACACTGCGGCGCTTGCGGCGCTGGGCATCACCCAGCAAAGCGCCTGGGTTCAGTCCTACATATACAAGACCGGCCCGGACCAGACCTCGATTGCGCTGATAATCGCCAACACCAACTCCGCCAACACGTACCATTTTTACGGGATCAGCAACCAATTGGTGCCGGCATATTTGCCTGCCAACTCGGCAATCTCGATTGCCGCCGGGGCGACACTCGACGTGTCCGCCAATCCCGCTTTCGATCTCGGATCCGGCGCATCGCTGACGGCCGCCGGCACCGGAGTTTCGCCTGCCACGATCAAGGGCGGCACGAGCATCAGTCTCGGCTCACAGGCACTCACCCTGCATGTTACCCCGACGAGTTTCGCCGGCGACACGGCCAACCCGGCGCTGACCATTTCCCAGGGTGCCCTGACCCTCAACGGCGCGATCACTGTCAATATCGCGGGCAGTGCCCCGCTGGGGGCTGGAACCTACCAACTCATCTCGCAGACCAGTGGCAGCATTTCCGGCACTCCGAGCCTCGCCGCCATCACCGGCTCTGGCCTGACGAGTGGCTTGAAGGCCTATATTCAGGTCAGCGGTGGCAAGGTGAACCTGTTGGTTGCATCGAACATTATCACGCCGACAGTCACCCTGACCCGTCATGACGGCACCGCCGACAACACGACCTACGGCGATTCCCTGTCCTTCGACGTGGCAGTCACCCCGGCCACCACGCCGCCCACCGGACTGGTGGCCTTGAAAGACGGTGCCACGACCCTCGGCACATATACCCTGGTTTCCAGTGACAACGGCACCTGCACCATCACCCCGGAGTTGAACGCGCTGACGGCTGGCAGCCATGGCAATATCATCGCGGTGTATGCGGGGGACGGAAATTTCAGCAGCGGTGCCTCGGCGGCTCTAAGCCCCCAGTCGGTGGCACCGAGGGTGCTGACCATTGCCGATGCTTCCGCGACGAACAAGATCGTTGACGGCACAACAGCCGTCACACTCAACGGCACGCTTTCCGGAGTGCTGAGCGGCGACACGCTGACGCTGAGCTTGTCCGGTTCTTTCGCCAGCTCGGCGGTGGGAGTCCAAAACGTCATCTCCACCTCGATCTTCGGCGGGGCCTCGGCGGCCAATTACACCCTGACCCAACCCGAAGGCGTGACGGCGGAGATTTTGGCGGCGGGAATCTGGACCGGCGGCGGCAACGCCCACTGGGCCAACAACGGCGATACCGGCAATTGGTTGTACGGCTTGACCGCCGGGGACTGGCAAAACGTCGCCTTTGACAGCAACACCGCAGTCGGCACCGTGGCCATCGATTGGTACAAAGGGACCGGCTCCATCAACCTGAACAGTGGCCTGACCACCGACATCACCTTCAATAAGGGCAGCACAACAAGTATCATCCAGAGTGGCACTGGCGCTCATGCGCAAGGAGGGATCCATATCGCCGCCGACAGCGCAAACCTGACGATGAATACCGATCTCGCGATTTGGGATAGCTCCGCAACCTGGACGATTGGTGCCAACCGGACGCTAACAATCAACGGTGTGGTCAATGGTGGCTACGGCTTCACTATGAACGGCCCCGGTACGGCGGTCCTGACCGGCGCGAACACCTACGGCGGCCAGACCTACATCCATTCTGGCACGCTGCTCGCGGCCAACAACACCGCCCTAGGTGTTGGTGGACACAACGGTGCCACGATGACCTTCATTCGTGACGGTGCCACCTTGGCGCTGCAAGGCGGCATCCAGCTCAACGAACATGCCCACTTCACCGGTGCCGGGGTTGACGGCTTGGGTGCCATTCGCAGCATCAGCGGCGACAATGCGCTCACTGAGGTCTATGGGCTGGACGGCAACGCCACCATCGGTGTGGACGCCGACACTCTCATGATCGTTGGTGCAATCTACCACGACAGCGGTTCCTATGGCATTACCAAGGTGGGCACGGGCACGCTGGCACTCAGCGCCGTCAATCTTTACACCGGTGCGACGAATATCAGCGCCGGTACCCTGAAGTTGACGTCTCTCAGCATTGGAACTACCAGCGTCGCCGCTGCAAACTCGTATGCCTTCAATCCTGCCGCCAACAACCTTCTCGCCGGTCTCTCGCCCACCGACAAATCAAATAACAGTGAAGGCGGCGAGAGCACGGGCTCCGTCACAAAACTAACGGACGCTGCCATTGTCGCCGATAGCGCCGATACCTATTATGTAGGAAGCAACGCATATCTTACTTATACGCTTCCCACTGACGCATCCGCTGGCTATGACATCACCCAGATTCATATCTACTCCGGCTGGAACGACGGCGGGCGCGAGAACATCACCCTCAATAACATCACATACTCGACCGTCGCCGATCCAGCCACTTTCACCGCCATCCCGAACAGCAGTGTGAACTACGAAGGCGGCACCAGCGTCGCCAAAGTCACCATTTCGGCCACCGACGGGGTGTTGGCGAGCGGAGTGTACGCGATCCGGTTCAATTTCGGCGCTCAGGAGAATGGAGCTGTCGGCTACCGCGAACTGGAGGTGCTCGGCATGCCTGTCGGGGTGCCCGCCGTCGGGCAGTTGCCCTCTGGGACGGCCCTCACCATCGCCGCCGGGGCGACCTTTGATGTGTCAGCCGTCAGCGCCTATACGTTGGGCAGCAGCAGCTTGGCGGCCAGCGGCACGGGCACGACTGTTGGCACGGACGCCGCAGCCATCACCGGTGCCGCCGAAGGCACGGTGAATCTTGGCTCGCAGCCAGTCACCTTAAACTATGATGGTACCCATCCCGCGCTGGTGGTTTCCCAAGGCACGCTGACACTCGGCGGCAACCCGTTCACCGTGGTGGTGCCTGGCACGGCCTTAGGTGCAGGGGTTTATTCCTTGATCGCCACTTCCTCCGCCATCGCCGGTGCGGTCGATCCAACACCCGCCTTCCTCGGAAACGGCGTCGCCAGCGGGCTGACGGGCGCCATTTCCATCAGCGGCAATGACGTGATCCTGACGGTTTCCAGCGGCACCGGCGGCAGCTACGCCACTTGGGCCGCCAGCCACGGCATCGCCGGCCAACCCACCAGTGGCGACTTCGACCACGACGGCATCAGCAACCTGGTGGAATACGCTCTCGGCCTCGATCCGACGATTCCTAACAGTTCAGTCGGTACGCTCACCGGCAGGCTGCTGAGCTTCGCTAAGGGCACGGAAGCCGTGACCAACGGCGATGTCACTTATGCCATCGAGGAATCCGATGACCTCGGCCAGTGGACGGTGGTCACCCCGGACGTCAACAACGCCACCACCATTTCCTACACCCTGCCAGTCGGCAAGACCAAGGCCTTCGCCCGCCTGGTGATCACGGAGTAAGCGGAAGAGATGGTGATTTTTGAACGAGAGTGAGCGATAGCGAGCCTGGAAAAACAGTTGAAGCCCTGATTCGCATGACCGAAGGCAAGGTTGGACTATCTCCCAGTCAATTGCCCCACTGCAGCTGACCTCTGTGGCTGTGAATTAAATGTAAATCCGTCCAAGATACGTGGCCGCCGCCGGATCAGGCGGCGGCCGTCACCGGGGAAGTGAGTTTTCCGACGCAGCGCAACGAATTGTGAAAGGATGGCCGCCAGTTGCCAGGTACCCGTTCACACTTGACATGTTTTCTTCTCTATCATCATGAAATCACTGTTACTGACGTTGCTGATTGGATGCTGGACGGTGGCGGCGGCCGCACCCTGGAGCACGCCCACCGAATTGCGGGCGTGGACGGCCAAGACCGGCCACAAGCTGGAGGCCAAAGCCGTGCAAATCACCGATGGCAAGGTGCAACTCGAGCGCGCCGACGGCTCCAAGGTAATCGTCGAGCTCGACAAATTTATCGATGCCGACCAAGCGATCCTGCGCAAGCACTTTGACCAGAGCGGCCCCGCTGCGGCCACCCCGCCTGCTGACACTCCACCGGGTGCTGACACTCCACCGCCGGCCACGGCTCCGGCTGACAAGCCCACGCCGGGCATCGCCGCCGATGATCTTCCCTATCCGCTGGGCCAGGCCACCGCCGAAATCCCCTGCGGTGACGCCGTGAGTTACTTTTTGTATCTACCTAACAGCCTCCGCAAAGGTGCCAAGCACCCGGTGTTATTCGTGATGGGCCCGGGCGGGGGGTCCGCCGGCGATGCCGAGCGCTACCGCGCCGGTGCCGAGCGCAACCACTGGATCATCGCCATCTCCAAGCAATCCAGAAACGGCTTTGAGGGCAGCCAGGACGCGGTTGATGCCATGATCCGGCACGTCACCACCAAACTGCCGATCAACAAGAAGCGGATGTATGTGACGGGCTTTTCAGGGGGATCGCGCATGGCGTTTGCCACCGCCGGGACCAATAAGGAAATTGCCGGCGTGATCGCCTGCGGGGCGGGCGGCCACTTGGGCAGTGCCCACCAGGTCGCCTACGGGCTGGTTGGTACCAATTGCTTCAACCGCACCGACATGGCCAATAGCTTCAAGGGATTGAAGAGCCGCGACAATGTCCTGCGGTTTTTCCCGGGACAGCACGAGTGGGCCAGCGAGGAACTCTGCGATGACGCCATCACCCACCTCAATGGAGTGTTCTTGTTCGCTAACCGGGCGGCCTACCCCGACGATTGCGCCGCCTACACCGCACAGGTCGGCGACTTGGTCGAGCTCTCCGCCAAGACCGCTCCACTGCGGGCTTATATGTGGTCGAGCTTTCTAACAATCCACGGAATCAAGGAGCCAAAGCTTGCCGCGCTGCATGCCACCCTCAGCCAGAGCGAGATCAACAAGCTCTATGTGAAAGGCCTCACCGACGTGAGCGAGTTCGCACAGAAAAATTTTGGCGGAGTCAGTGGCTCGCAATGGAAGGCCGACCCGAAGGTGGCCGCAGCCTGCAAGCGGGAAGCAAAAAAATTCGTTGGCACGCCGTGGGAGGAGGTCCTCAACCTCATGGCCGGCGACGCCCAGAAGTTTTAGCTGCCCGGCACCGTGGCGTCGGGCTCGGTTCCTTCTGCAAGGATGTCTGGCGGGCATTGTTCGGCTTCGGTGCACCCTACCACCACACGGGAGATCTCGTGACAGCAGAAGATTACCAAGTGCGCTTGAAGTAAACGTGTCACGCGGCATGTTGGAGGCCGAATGACTATGGGGATAGTGGCAAAGAAATGATTTCTTGACACGGAGTGGGTATGCGGTACCAAGTGCCGCGGGATTGATCACGGTTTGGTGGGCAAGACAGATTTCAAAGTACGGCTCGCCATCCGTTTCAGGCACGAACGAGAACACAGATACGAAATATGTGGTATGCAAACCATCATTAGACGCCTTGAAATGCCAAAGATGCTGTCGTTAGGCCAAGATTCCCCGTCTTGCGTCTTGATGTCTTGGGTCTCGGGTCTGAGGCGAAACCTCGTTAGGGCGTGCCTCCGCCACGCCACCGTGTGGCTGGGCGTCGCGCTCGGCTTCGCCGCCACCTCGCAAGCCGCAGAACGTAAACCCAATTTCCTTTTTATCTACACCGACGACCAGCGCTGGGACGCAATGGGCGTCGTCCAGCTCGAGCAGGCCGAGCATGCACGCTTTCCGTGGTTCAAGTCGCCCAACATGGACCGCTTGGCCCGCAGCGGTGTGCGCTTCCGCAACGCCTTCGCCACCTGCTCGCTGTGTGCCCCGAGTCGGGCCGCTTTCCTAACAGGTCGGTACAACCACCTGAACGGTATCACTAACAATCACACCGAGTTTCCGGTGGATACGGTCACCCATGCCTCGCTGCTGCATGCTGCTGGCTACACGACCGCTTACATTGGCAAATGGCACATGGGTGAGCAGCGTGGTCAGCGCCCGGGTTTCGATTACTCTGCGAGCTTCATCGGTCATGGTCGGTACAACGACTGTCCGGTCGAAATCAACGGTGTTTCCACGCCTACCCAAGGGTGGATTGACGACGTCAGCACCGACTTTGCGATTGGTTGGATGAAGCAGAACCGCGAGCGGCCGTTTTCGTTGGTTGTGGGTTTCAAGAGTCCTCACAGCCCGCGCGGCGGCACGAATCTCCCCGAGCGCTTGCGCAACCTCTACGCCAGTGAAACCAGCAGGCCGGCACCGAATTTCGGCGTGCCAGCCATCTTCCACCCGCCCGACCCCGCCACCAGCAAGCAGCCCCAAGGGCTCTCTGACAATGCGATCCATCTCGACTACCTCCGCCACGTGACAGGTGCCGACGAAAATCTCGGCAGATTGTTAGACTCTCTCGATGAGCTCGGTCTGGCAGAAGACACGGTGGTCGTTTACACCAGCGATAACGGCTACTATCTAGGTGAACATTGCCTCGGCGATAAGCGCTCAATCTATGAAGAGTCATTGCGTATCCCGATGCTGGTGCGTTACCCGCGCCTCTTCGGCAAGGGCAAGGTCATCGACGAGATGGTACTCAACATCGACCTCGCCCCGACGCTCCTCAATTTGGCAGGCGTGACCGTGCCCGCAGCCATGCAAGGCGTGAGTTGGAAAGCCCTTGCCTCCGGGCAGAAGCCGGCGAATTGGCGCCAGTCGTTTCTGGCAGAGTATTTTTATGAAGACGGAGGTGGAGACACTCCGACACTGGTAGGCGTCCGCAGCGCCAACGCTAAACTCGTGACCTACCCCGGCCATCCCGAGTGGACTGAAGTTTTTGACCTAACAGTTGATCCTTATGAATTGAAGAATCTGGCGGCGGATCCCGCAGTCACTGCGAAACTCAGATCCGAGCTCGACACCCAAATGAAGGCCGTCAACTATGCCGTGCCTCCCAACGTTGACAAACCACCGCTACCCAAACCTGCGGCCAGAACACCGAAATAGCGCAAGGCAGCTCACCGCCTCAGACGCCGCCTCTCAAGCCGCCCGCCAAGCTCACTGGAATTTCACTTTAAGTGTAAAATGAATTCTTGCCCTTCGAGAAAAAATCATCAGGGTTTCCGTTTATTCCGCTTGGTTTGACTAGCCATAATTTCCAATCCGCACCCGAATGAAAACACTCCTCGGATTTAAAACTTGAATGCTTCGCCAACACCGGTGGACATCGGCGGTCATAAATACGCCGCTACAACCGACAAATATTCTTGCGCGTCTCCTCAGCTTGGTCGCAATCCACTCGTTCAGCGTTCCGCCCGAACCGTCACCAAACCGAAAGCCGCCACCTCGATGGTATCTTTCTTATTGTTGTTGTTCGCTGTTTGAAAGTTTCTTCCTGTTGTTGGGTGTTTGGAGTTATTGTTTCTTCCTGTCATTTGGTGCTTCTCGGTCAACCCCTTGTACAGCGGAGGGAACAGGCAAAATTTCAACCGCATATCCGGCCAGCGTCTTGGCAGCCGAATCGGCGTTTCGATAGGTCGCCGGCTGGTTTCTGGTATTTATGATAATGGCGCCGGCAGGCTTGCCGTCCTCGGACAGCCGTTCCACCACCACAACACCCGGGTCTGCGGCCAGCCCTGCCCGAGGCGCAAAGCGCCCGATCAATTTTCCAAGCCAGGCGTCGTCCGGCTGCGTGCCAAGAAGAATCACGCGGCCCTTGCCGATCGGACACTCCACCACCGCTGCTAGGCCGTCCAACGGTCCATGGGAATACGCGGCCAGCACATGGCGATCCGTCTGACGCAGCTCGTAGGCATCGCACCACAAGCGGCAGCCGATGGTTTTGCCTCCGGCATAGAGTTTTGTAATTCCGCCCGGTGTCAACCGGTGCCGCACATGGATGCCCAGCCATTTCTCAAAATCAGCACCATAACAGGCATCCCGAAAAGCCGTGGCTTCCGGTGTGCGGCACGCGGACAGCGGACCCAGAATCCAGGTTCCACCCTGCTCGACAAAACGCCGCATGCGCTTCATCATGTCGGTGTCAATCGACGGCAGATAGGGTGAACAAACCACCTGATATCCATCAACCGGCGCACCTGGCATGATCACGTCCCGTGCGACGCCGGAGTCACTAAGCAGCCGATGAAATGCGCTGATGGATGTGTCATAGAGGAATCCATCTGCGATGGGACTGGCCTCGAACTGCCATTGAACCGGCACACCGTAGTGCAGGGCGACTGCGGCCGGTTTCGGATGCGTCGTCCGCATCCAGTCGGCGTGTGCGGCCAGCTCTGCTGCCACGGCGCGGATTTCGCCTGTGTTAGCGCACTCATCACCCCAGGGGTAGAGCAGGCTGCCGTGTTCCAGCTCCTGTCCCGCCCAATGCGCCCGCCACAGCCAGAAGCTCACAGCCTCGCCGCCCAGCGCGTAGGTGAGCCACATTTTGGCGTGCAGCGCGCCTGGTGAAAAGACCAACGAATCCCCGTCGCCCACCGAGGTGCCGGCGCTGTGGTTGGCGGCTGTTTCCGCCAACAGAACCTCTTTCCCATCGGCCTCATCCAATCGGCTTCAAAGACATAGCGCGGCAGGTTGTCGGCCCCAGCATAACTGTCAGTGCCCACGATCTCCAGATGCTCAAAGAGCCTCTCATAATCGATTCGCTGGTACACCGGATTATGCGCATTCGTGGTCACCGGCTTGCCGGTCTTGCCACGCAGTACCTCAGCCTGAGCATTGCAAAAAGCGACATAACTATCGCTCATGAAATGCCGGTAGGCCGCCCGCAGGGACGGATGATGTGATCCCTGGACGCGTTCCGGATTGGGAAGCGGCACCTGATCGAAGGACTGATATTGCTGGCTCCACAAAACCGTGAGCCATGCCTGATTCAACGCTTCGATGGTTCCAAACCGCTGCTTGAGCCAGGCGTGAAAAGCCACTTCGCAGCGGGGGCAGAAACAATCATCCCAGAATTCGTTATCGATCTGCCAGGCTATTACAGAGGAGGATTTTGCAAACTCATCTCCAAGCCGCTCTGCAATATTCACGGCAAACTTTTGATACGTGGGCGAATTCGGACAGTACTGGCGTCGGCCACCATGCTCGAGCGTCTGCCCAGACGCTTTCACTCGCAATATGTCAGGATGTTTCTCACTCAACCACACCGGCGGTGCGGCGGTCGGTGTGCACAGCACCACGGCCATGCCAGCCGCCGCGAATTTATCAACCGCCTGGTGAAGCCATTTGAAATCGAAAGCCCCCTCGTCCGGCTCCATCCGGCACCATGAGAACTCGCCCATACGGACCATGTTGACGCCGATGTCTTTCATCTGCCGGATGTCCCGGTCGATTTCTTCGCCGGCAACTTCCGGATAATAGGACACTCCCACATAAGGCGGTTGCGGGACCGGCGGTGCCCCGCGCAATGGCTGACCGGCCGCTAACAGACCGATCATCAAAGAAGCCAACCGCCCCGGTATTTGTAACTTTTGTATTTTCAAGTTCTCTGGTCAGTTTTCGGTGGCCATCAAACGCCCGAAGAGTTTGCCACCAAGGGCAGGTGCCGAAATGGTGGCCGTTACATGGCTGTAGTTCCAAAGATGGAAACCGGTGATGGTCTGCTCGCTGCCTAGATCAAACGTCATCCAGGCATCTTTATGTCCGTTGCTCAGCCACATATTATGGCCCGGGTTGTTGCCGCAGGTGGAACTGGCCGTGACCGGATTGTTGGGGGTCATGCCCGTGCCGTCTATGGCATGGATAGGCGCGCGATCATCGCCCGAATAGTAACTCTGCGAAGTGCCGTCGATGGGCGTCAAGAAATCGTCTGCCGCTTGCGCCGTCCCGACCAAGCTGCCCGTCATGGCCAGTCCGATAGCCGCCGTTACTGCGAGGGCGGAGTGATTGAGGGCATCTCTTATGGGGCTCATGATATAATAGGTTTTCATGCTGGTTGGTTGGTATCCTTGCGATTCTAGCCGTGGAATGATGTCAATTTCACACGTCTTGGTTGCTCACCGCCTTGTCACAGGTTGATGCGACATGGGCGCTTATGGATCTCTCTTCTACGGCTTGTTATTCAACAACTCGGTCATGGCCTGGCCCATGGCTTCCCCGACGTCCATATAGGTTTCAGCGTTGCCGTTGTAGTGGCCGTTGCCGCTGCCGCCTTTTGACAAGGGGTTGGCATAGACTGTGGCCACATTGCCTTTGAACTCCGGGTGCTTGCCGCTCGTGCCGTCAACCGCGAGTTGGGCATCGAGCACCTTGCCCCCGTTGCCCCCGCCGCCCTTAACGGATTCGCCTATGGTAGCCATGACGAACTTGGCGTTAGGAGCCGCGAAGTCCTTGCGCAACGCCTTGATGAACGCGACAAGATTTTTCTCATAGTGCGCCGCATGCACGGGGTTTCCGGCGTCCTTTTCGCCCTGCCAAAAGAAGAATCCCCCAATCTCATAGCCCTTCGCCCCGGGGTAATGCTTGTCGAGCTCCACAAGGACCTTCTTCGCATCCGCAACGTCGGAATCATACTGCAGGCCGGCCCACCATTCAATGGGCTTGCCATTTTTGTCCAGCCATGGCGGCGGCTCTGTCGCCTTGCCTTTGGCCGGGTCCGCCGCCCAGGAATCCGGACGATCCTTGTAGCCGGCATATACTTTGCCGTCTTCTTCAAATCGCTCGCTGCCAGGGGGCAGGAGATCCCAACCCAGGCTGCGATTGCCGATGCAGCACTTCAGGATCATAACCGGCGCATCGACGGCATTCCCGACAACCTGTCCGATGCCGAATTCCGGACCGATCGTTTTGCAGGTTTTTACGGTCATCCATTCGTTGTTGAGCGGTCCCTTGCCGGACATGTAACGCACAAAACGGACATCCTTCCGCTCCGTCCAGTTACCTGCATCATCCACAAGGTAGGTATATTTGTTCTTGCTCTTCACCGCATTCTCCAGGGAGCCCTCCCCGCCGACAATCTTGCCCATGCCAACCATGTTGGACTGCCCCAGCAAAATAAAAACCTTAACCGGCTTCGTCATGTCCGCGGCTTTGTTGTCCGGCTTCTGCAGATTCTGGTTTGATCCCGGCTTGGCAAATTCCGCCGCCGAGACCATGGATGCGCCCATGGCCATGCCGACTAAGGCACCGCCGATTCCCAATAACGTTTTCCGATTCATGTTTGTTCCTTTTGGTTGAGGTTGTTTCATTTCCTTCTAGCCGCAGGTCTTGACAAGGTCGGCGAGCAGGCTTGCCGCGATGAGACGCGGTGCGGGAGCGATGGAGGTTATGGGTTTGATTGGGCGGTTTGTAAGTTTGGCCGGGATGGAAGAGATGAGTAAACGGAAGGATGGCTGTCAATCTTTCAGCGACCCTTCAGCAGCTCAATACCCAGATTTGACGTCATTCCAGACCTACAGGTCGTAGGTATCCGGCTCAGCGGCCCCGGGTTCTTCGCGCCCCTGAACTCGCTAGGGTTGTTGCCCATGACCGCCTGCCATTGCGCCTGCGTGACCTCGAACTTGCCCAGCCAGAAGGGCTTGGTGAGCGTGACTCGGCGTCATGGACAACGGGCTTCTAGCCTGTCGTTTCATGCACAGACAGGCTGGAAGCGTAATCCTGACACCGGCTCCGGGGGACAACGTTTGACGTGGGCGTTGAGGGTTGCTTTTGAGCGGGAACCTTGTCTGCGGGCTTGGTAGCCGGTTGGTCAGCGCCCATTATTGTTCGGCAATCTGTGGCGTCTGGGCTATTCGCAGAACTCCACCGTAAGCATGCCACGAGGTGGCAAGACATATGTCTGCGAACGGCTGTTCGCAGGCGGGTCAGGCAGCGCGGCGATGTTCTCCCCGCCACTTGTGCGCCAGGCTTTGACGCTGGCTGTCTTAAAACTGCGAAGGCTGAGTTGGACGTCCAGCGCTTGTTCCTGGACGTTGGCAATGTTGACCACGATGCGTTTGCCATTCTGACTGCGGAAGGCGCAAGCCTTGACGCCAGGCTGGGAGATGCCACTGGCAGCAGGTCCGGTGACGGTGGATTGGACCACGCTCATGCCTGGTACCAGACGCGAGGCGAACTGACGAAAGCCGTGATAGATTTTGGTCAGCTTCCATGAGTTTCCCCAATCGACATGAATGAGTGCCTCGCCACCCTGCCGCGGTGGATAGACCCAATCGTATGCCATCCAGACGTTGGCCCCACTGTTAAACGCTTCGCTCATGGCCAGCCAGTATTCGGCAGCGGAGCGGATCAACTCCGGCGAATCGTCCGGGCCATTGACACACCATTCGGTGCTCCACACCGGACGGCCCTTGGCGGCTTGAGTTAGGGTTTTCCAGCGGTCGCCGCGGCGCTCGTAGTCGTGCGTGCCGACGATGTCGA
Source organism: Akkermansiaceae bacterium (assembly GCA_903875675.1). Lineage (GTDB taxonomy): Bacteria > Verrucomicrobiota > Verrucomicrobiia > Verrucomicrobiales > Akkermansiaceae > Luteolibacter. Next base: position 8,525 of record CAIQXC010000761.1, on the reverse strand, counting down.
GTTGTGCGCCGACCTTGCCCAGCAGAGGTGGCAGATATTGTTCCGCCGCGACGATGGCACTCAGGACATTGGGTGCCACGAGCTTGGGCCGTGGCACTTCCGGATGGCGCCGGGCCATTTCAGTCAGGTAAGCCGCCACCTTGGCAAATAGATCGGCGTGCTGCTGCGGGGTGAGAAAATACGAGGGTTGGGTGTGCGGCCAGTCGGGTTCATTGGCGATGCTCAGGTATGAGATGGGAATCCCGCGTTGATGCATGTGATTGAGAAACGCCCAAATGAATTCCCCGAGTTTTAGTTCCAGGCCAGGCTTGAGGGTGCCCCTCGCCTCGCCGCCTCCAGACACGTCATTATTCGTTTTCATCCAGGCTGGAGGAGTGTAGAGCGTGGCATAAAACCGCATCTGGGGCTGGCGTTTGCGTGCTGCCTCACAAATGGCCACCAGATGCTCGCAATAGGCGAAATTCTCCTCGCGGAATGCGGGTGCCCACGGGTCGTGGTTGTCATTCTGAGGCTCATGATCATGCCGGATGCACAGGTGCAGGTAGTCTGTGCGCACGTCCTTGAACATCGCATCATAAAGCGACTCCTGCAGCTCGGGCTTCTGGCGGGCAGCGAAACTCGTGATGTGCCCTTCGAAAAAAATCGCCCCGCAGCCGAGCCCGTCGAACCGTTGCAAAACCCGGCCGGTATCCACAGTCACCAGGGTAGGAGATGCCGTTAGAACCCGGGTAGTGAAACCCAGCAAAGCGATCAGAGAGAGGACGCGGATCATAGCAAGGAAGACTCCATCTGGCACCGCTCCGTGGCAAACATAAAGTGCGGCATGCCGCCAAGTCCGCCCGCAGATGATCGATCGCCGCGTTGATGGATTTCTGGCACTGTGGTGCGGTCTAATCTTCACTGGTTTCACGGTTTCGGTGGTGGCCCGTCAGAATGAATCAACCTTGCGCAAGGCGTTGCGCGGTGGTGGCCCGTCAGAATGAATCAACCTTGCGCAAGGCGTTGCGCGGCGCTCGCGTCGTCAGGTCGAAAACGCCTGACCAGCCCCCTATTGAAGACCCGGCGGAGAAGACGACCAAGTCGCAGCGCAGTCGTCCCGGTCACGGTGGTGATGCATGCAGCTATGGACTGAATGGAGGATATATCAGAACCGGTGCCGCCGGTGCCGGTCCCGAGGGTGTATTCGGCGGTGACGCCGACGGTCGTCCATGCACCCGCCACGATCGAACCGGCCCCAGTAAACGTTCCTCCGTGGATACCGTCGGTCAGTTTGTTGACGTTGGCACCGTTGCCGGAGTTCCACCCGGTGGTGGCGCTGGGCATCAGTCCGTTGAGGAGATCAGAGGCGCTGACAAAGCCCGCGTAGGCCAGTTCCGTGCGCTGAAGACCTTCGTCTGCACCAGCGTCGCGTTGGCAGAGGTGGCGGCAAGGGCAAGGCTCGCGAGCGCTGCAGCGAGGCGGGTTACGATAGGGGTTTTTGTTTTCATACTGCCATTTCTTTCAAGGATGAACCTTCCAAGCAAATGCGATAGGTCAAGGAAATCGAGTCGGGAAAAATCGGTGGCGTTTACGGGGTGGTTTCGGTGGCCGCAAGCCGACCGAAGAGCTTGCCGGAGAGCGAGGCCGCGCTGGCCGGGATCTTCACCACGACGTGGATGAGGTCGCCATTCGCGGTGGCATCGAAGTGCATGCTGCCGACGTCTGAACTGCCAGCGGCACCGGGCACCAGCGCCTCGTGGCTGGTCCACGGGTCGGCTTGGCCGACGTTGTTGCTGCACTGCACCTTGAGCAGCGCCGCGCCGCGTTTGGCCGCAGCCAGGCAGTTGAAGGTCAGCACCAGCTTGCCGCTCTCGTTGGTCGGCTTGGGCAGCAGCCCTCTGGCGTTGAAGGCCGGACTGGCCGATCCTAACAACCAGGCCAGACCGTTGGCTACGCCGTCGTTACCAGCGTCGGCATCGAAGGCTCCACCGCCGGCCCACGCCGCATACTGAGTTTGCAACGTGGTGATGGTGGTCGAACCCATATGGCCGCTGCCGTCGTCCACCGTCAGTGTCAGGTTGCTGCCGGCCATGGTCGGCAGCACGCTCACGCCGCTGAGCCTGCCGGCGACAAAGTTGGCGGAGGTGCCGGCACAGCCTGCGCTGCCGCCGAAGGTCACCGTGCCAGTGAAGCCGGTGGCGGTATTGCTGGCGGAGTCTTGCGCGGTGAGGGTGATCCCGGTGATCGGGGTGCCTACCATTTGGGGGGGCGTGATTGTGGAAATCGCGAAATGATCCACCGGACCCAGGCCGAGGGTCCCGATGCCGTTGAACCATTCCTGGGCCATCAGGTCGTAGTGTGCATTGTCCGGGTGGTTGATGCCGTTGGCCAGCACGTTTGGAACGATCGCGGAGGAGTAGTCGCCCGGATTGGTCAGGAACAATGAGTAAAGGTTGACGGTTGTCACCTTGTGACCGCTCGCGGCCTGGGACGGCACGAGGGTGTTCCGAATGTAGAGATTGTAGTTGTAAAGGTCTTGGTTGAAACTGGCGAGGGGCGTGATTTGGGCCACGATTAGATGCGCGTTCGGGGCGGCGGTCACAAGGGTGTTCACCAGGGTATTCAATAAGGCCGGGCTGCCGCTGCTGATTCCGTTGATGCCGATCAGCAGCAGGATCACATCGGGCGTGTCGGCGGCAATATATCCCGCGACATTGCTGTTGACGGTGCCGATGCTTACCCCGCCGTAGCCGCGGTGCCCGTCCTGGCCGAAGTTGCGCAGGTCGAGGGCGGGCGTGTAGGTGCCGCCGAGGGTCGGGTCGCCGCTGATGCCCGTCCATGGTTCGGTCGAACCGCCGACGAGTTTGAAATTGTAACCGGCGTTGGTGAGGCGGGTGTAAAGCCCGCTGCGATAGCCGAATTTAAACGGAACGCTCCAGGTCGGATTGTCGGTGTAACCGGTGGTGATGGAGTCGCCAAGGCACATGATGCGCAGCGGGGAGGTGGTGGTGGAGGCTGTGGAGAAGTTCCAGGTCGTGTCGTTTGAAATCCCGGCGAAGGGGTTGTTAGCCAAGTCTTTGATCGCGGTGGCGTCGATCCGGATGGCATAGTTCGTGCTTGTGGCGAGATCCGCCGTCGGATTGATCGTCAACACCGCGCCGGAGATTGAGACTTGGGAGTCGCTGACGGGAATTACTGTTAGTGAAGAGGTTTTCAGGTTCTTGATTGTGATGTTGCCGGTGCCGCGAGCGATATTCTCGCTGAAGGTTGCCACCAGGTTGGCACCCACGAGGACACCGCTCGCATGGTTCAAGGGGGCAAGAGTCGAGATCTGCGGCGGGGTGGAGTTGGCGGTCGGCGTGCCGAAGACGTCGATCTCACGGAAAACAAAGGCCCCGCTATTCTGGCCTGCATTGACACTATTGGCGGTGAAACGGATGAACTCGACCCTGGTGGCGAGCACGCCGGCATCATCTGTCAGGGTGACTTTGGTGGCACCGATGCCATTCAGTGTCAGCGGTTGATAGCTCACGGTCGCTAGGGTTGTGTAGCTCGCCGCGCCAACGAGCTTGACGTCCACGGTATATGCCTGATTGCCGAAACCCACATTGACCCAGGCGGCGAAGGTTTGGATTGAGGTGAGGTTGTAGCCCTGGTTGTTAGCACCGAGTCCAAGGTCGTAGGTGGCGGTTGCCCCAACGGTCGTCCAGGTCCCTTCCACCATATTTCCTGCAGTGGCAAAACTTCGCCCATATATCCCGTCATTGAGTTGCGCCGTGGTCGAACCGTTGCCCGTATTCCAGCCGGTGGTGGTCGGCGTCAAGCCGGTTAGGAGATCGGAAGTGCTGACATCAGCGGAGTAGGCGAGTTCGGTGGTGCTAAAGACCTTTGTCTGCACCAGTGTCGCGCGGGCAGATGTGGCGGCAAGGGCAAGGCTCGCGAGTGCGGCGGCGAGGCAGCTGGCATTTGTTTTCACGTTAGTTTAATTGGCGGGTTCGAGATTGGCCGCCAGCGCAGAGTAGGCCATGCCTATCGTCGGCGAGCCTTGCGTGTCGGGAAAACTTTGCAGATTCATAGTCATTTGTGCAGAATAGGCTAAGCCCCAATCCAAGCGGCAACGTCGCCGCTGCCGGGCGCGGTGCTACCGGTCCAGCTTGCGCCGGTCGTGAGTTCGGTGCCGGAGGCGGCCTGGGTGATCGTCGCGGCGCGCGAGCCGCTGTCGAGGGTAGGCAAGGCCAGAGCGAAGGCGAGTGCCTGGCCGGGTCCTGCGAGGGGGCCATGAATTAAATTGCTAGATTTCATAATCTTGGGGAGATGCATTGGCGGTGCTGGCTGGCTGGAACGGAAGTGGCTCGGCGGATGTTATGTCCGTCAAGCCGACTGATAGGAAAGATCACAAATTCGGCTAAGGCACAAGGATCTTTTTTTCCACAGCTATTCAGGAAAACAGCTTCCGGCCCAGCGAACGATACTGGATGGCTTCCAGGATGTCCTGCGGACGGATGTTGATAGAACCCGCCAGATCCGCCAGGGTGCGGGCCACCTTGTGGATACGGTCGTGGGCGCGGGCCGAGAAACTCATCTCTTCCATCGCCTGTTCGAGGTAGCCGGTGGCTTCCGCATCGAGCAGGCAATGCTGGCGGACCTGGCGTGAGGTCATCGCCGAGTTGGTGGAGTGGCCGCAGTGGCGGAAGCGCTCATGTTGGATCTGGCGTGCGGCCACCCGTGCACGGATGACAGCGGACGCCTCGCCGATGTTGGTGTTGGATGATAGTTCCCGGAAATCCACCAGCGGGACCTCGACGTGCAGGTCAATCCGATCACAAAATCTGCAGTTTTCATGTCGGCGGCCAACCCTACTGCCATAAGGGTTTGTCCGAAAAACGAGGATTCGAGGGGTGGGGCATCCGGCCATGATCGCGCGGAATTGTGGCCGGAAAAGGCAATCCGCCAAGAAGAAACCCCGGCTGGCTATTTTCCCATTTTCGTAGGACAAATTCCTGAACCCGGACCCGCCGCAAACCGCACGACATGACCCGCACGATATTCATCGTTGTAGACATGTGCTGCCGCGCTCATGGCGCGGCAGCCTCAGATTCCTCGTGGACCCGCGGACACCAATGGCGCTTCCTGAGGGAGATATCGCCACCGATGCCCGGTCTTGGTGGTCAGGTTATGGCAATGTCAGACCACGCCGGGGAAGGCGCGTGGGCGGGTGATGTCAGGCACTACCGCTTTGCCCCATACCGTCTGCGGGTGGTTCTGACCAACTTGCTCAAGGATCAATTCCGCTGCCCCTACTGCAATGAATCCACGGCATTGGTACTCCACGGCACGGCCCGCCACGACGCCGAAGAATGGTCGCAACTGGATTGACGGGAGGTAGGATTTCACCCCATGGCCTACCGCACGGCAATGGGGGTATTGTTCCTTCGTCCCGAAGAGCAGACTCCGCATCCAAAGTGGAACGTCAGGCGAGACACTGGCGCTATTGGTCCGGCGGTTGAACATCGAAAGAACAGATTATCTTAATTGCAGATTGTCATTCACCTTCATGCACCGCGAATTCCAGAACCCCTATCCAGATAGAACGGAAGCCGATATAGCTCCCGCTGACGTCTCTGGCACAGAATCCGAGCTGCTCCGTGCAGAACTGGCAGAACAAAAGGACCAGAACCTGCGACTGGCTGCCGATTTCGAGAATTTCAAGCGTCGCAGTCGCCAAGAAAGCGAAGTCCGTGCGTCTGCTCAAAAGGAATCGTTCATCCAAGAATTACTGCCCGTTCTAGACAATCTAGAACGGGCCATGGGCTCCGGTGCTTCGCCCGACTCCCGGCAATTTCATCAAGGCGTGAAACTAACCCTACAGCAGATGCGCGGGTTGCTGCACCAACACGGCATCGAAATCCAGGAGTGTGTCGGTCAACCGTTTGATCCACACCAGCATGAGGCCGTCGCTCTCCACCACGACCCGGCCCAGCCTGATCACGCCATCCTGGAGGTCTATCAATCCGGCTACCGGCGTGGCGAGAGCGTTTTTCGTCCTGCCAAAGTGGTTGTGAATGACCTGACACATTCCACGCAGGCCCGCCATGTCCGTTGAATTCAGACACCCCTGCCACTGGGTCGTGTCTTCGTCCATCGTTGATGGATTGTCCAGCGACAACTATAAATTCCGTTGCTGCGACCCTAGTCGGCTGTGGCTTGCACGTGTTGCCGCTTCCATTCTGGATTTCAGGCAGCGTGCTGGCGGGTGCAGCCGTCTTCGCATTCGCCTTAGATTTGGTAAAGGTTCCGGTATATGCCCGTTTGAAAATCTTCTGAAATGTGAGGATTGTGACCCGTGATCCAAATTCCCAAAGGGACGGGGGGCCACCCGGTTAAACCCTACTTCAGGGACATTCACCGGAGGTTAGCCGGGATTCCACCGCCTTCGTTTTCCCATTGTTCAAGGCCTTGCAGTTGTAGATTCCGGGCATCGACAATTCTTTGACTGGAAGCACGAGTGATTCTCAACTCGCGCCGAACGATCCACATGCCTGGCAGCATCGGCAGCCACATGCTGAATCCGCGAAGTAGCAGAGTCCCGGTAAGCGCCGGGGCCACGGGCACTCCCAGCAAATGCAGAACCGTGACGCAGGTGGCCTCAAAGGTTCCAAGTCCGAGCGGAATTGGGACGATCATCGCGACCATCGAGGCGAGGAAAAAGCTGGGAAGGGCGATCCAGATAGAGACCTGCTGACCGACCGCGAGGAGCATGATCCAGAGCGTCGTTGTATCCAGCAGGATCACAAGTAGCTGGAAGGCTGTGGCGGCCCAGAGGACTGTTGCATTACGAATGAGATCGCTGGGCGCTTCACCAAGCATCCCAAACAACTTGTTTAGTTTGGACACACGCCCGAGCCAAGGCGGCAGACCATTATTCCCCCGCCGCTGTATCCACAAAGCAATCGATGGAATGGTCACGGCGAGAATAGCGAAGACGATTGCGACAATCATTATCCACGGCTGGAGTTCGTGAAAGTACCAGAGCAAGGCGACGCTAACTGCTGCTGCGAAGAGGTCAGCGGCGAAGGAACTTACGAAGCTAATGAGCAGTGTCGCCATGCAGATCGGCCTTGGAATTCCCCGGTGTGTCAGTGCTGAGACGAGAAGTGCATTTCCGCTCATTCCGCCGCTGGGCATGGCTTGGTCAGAGAAATGTCTTGCGATCGCCAGCGGGACCATCGTCAGCAATGAAAGCGGCTGTTCCGTGTGGCTCAATGCAGAGCGCCAAACAGCTGCCACGCTGAAATAGGTTCCGACCTGCAGTACAGCCGCAGCGCACAGCCATAGCGGCTGGGCTTTGTGCGCTAGATCCGCGAATTGCTCAATTTCGCTCCGATTCAATGCCGCGATGATCAAGCCTGAAAGCAACAACAGGCCAAACAGCCAGTGTTTGAGCAACTCTCGGCTTGTTCGTGTCTTAATGTGTGTGGAGGCGTGCATCTAATTCAGCGAATCCGAGCTAGAGTGGGATGAAGTAGGGCCGAATTGTCCCTCCGGCAATGAGATCTCAAGCAAGCTGTTCGCCCCGCGTGGTTGACAAACGTAGGCACCAATTACTGCCGGTGCCGCCAAGCGGACGGGCTCGCCCATTTGGGGAACACTGAGCGCTGCGGTTTGGGTTTTCATCACATGTCAGTTCACTGAAACGCCGAGGATTTTCCCGATTAATGCGGTTACAGCCATGGCAAGGGCACCGCCGATAGTGACGCGCAACGCCGCCCGCCCGAGCGGAGCTCCGCCGAGGTGACCCCCAAACGCACCGAGAGCTGCAAGACTCACCAGCGAGGTTGTTGCGATCATCGCGATGCGCAGAGCAGTCGGCGCGATGAGTAGTGCAATGATCGGCACAACAGCAAAGGACGCGAAGCTCGATGCTGAGATCCACGCTGCTTGCAGCGGCAGCGCGAGGCTATTCTCGTCAAATCCAAGTTCATCGCGAACGTGCGCACCGAGGCGGTCATGCACACTGAGTTGCTCCGCGACTTTCATCGCCAGATCCTGCTCAAGGCCCCGCTTCACATAGATCATTGCCAACTCCTGCAACTCAGCGTGGGGGGCGGCTACAAGCTCTCGCTTTTCAAGACCAATGTCTGCCTCCTCGGCATCGCGTTGCGAACTGACGGAGACATATTCACCCACGGCCATAGACAACGCCCCAGCCACCAACCCTGCCACACCAGCGATCAAGACTGTCTCCTTCGATGCGGAAGATGCCGCAACACCTATCATTAGGCTCGCTACCGAAACGACTGCATCATCAGAACCCAGCACTGCGGCACGCAACCAGCCCGAGCGTCTGCTTCGGTGCTTCTCCGGTTGATATTCATGTATGGTAGTTTTCGTCATCATGTCAGCGGTCGGTGGTGCCCAGCGTACAGGTATTATCATTGCTTGCCCTTATGAGCCGATTGACCTAATGAACAAATCAAGATCCGTTACAGTCCGTCAATATTCTCTCAACAGTGATAAATTCATGCCTTGGCCCATTAGTTGCTATG
>CAIQXC010000760.1 GCA_903875675.1 Akkermansiaceae bacterium | reverse complement strand
GATGGCCGTTCGATGCCGCCGAGGCCACAAAACGCCAAGCCGCCACCAAGCTGCCCCCAACACTCAAGATCGAACTGGCAGACGCCAAGGTGCTGGATCTGGCCTTGATTCCAGCTGGCGAATTTGTCATGGGTAACGCCGCCGGTGAGGCTGACGAAGTCCCGGTTGCCAATGTGAAGATCGACAAGCCGTTCTATCTGGGTGCCACCGAGATAACCAATGCCCAATACGCCGCTTTCGATACCAAGCATGACAGCGGTGTGATCAGCATGACGGGCAAGGATCAGGGCGAACGCGGCATATCTGTCAATAACCCTAACCAACCAGTGGTGCGCGTCACTTGGAACGAAGCTATGGAATTCTGCAAATGGCTCTCACAAAAAACTGGTAAAAAATTCACCTTGCCCACTGAATCGCAATGGGAATGGGCCTGCCGCGCTGGTACCGAGACGCCGTTCTCTTATGGCAATCGCGACACGGATTTCTCCAAGTTCGCCAATCTGGCCGATGCCTCGCTCAACCAATTGGATCGCGGTGATGCTCCCCCGTGGCACCCCAGGGACCGCCGCTTCAACGACGGCTGCGGAGTGACCGCCGACGTCGGCCGCTATCAGCCAAATGCCTTTGGCCTCAAGGACATGCATGGCAACGCCGCCGAGTGGACGCTCACCTCGTACCGCCCGTATCCGTATGTGGATACCGATGGCCGAAACGATGCCAAATCCGACACCATGAAAACCGTGCGGGGTGGCTCGTGGTTCGACCGGCCGCTTCACGCCGGCTCAGCCACGCGCTTGTCCTACCGGCCATGGCAGGCGGTGTACAACGTCGGCTTCCGCGTGGTGATGTCCGCTGAGGGCCAACCGGCCGTTGCCTCTGGCAGCATGCCCCCGCCTTCTGCCACGACCGCCAGATAAGTCTCAGAGTACCTGATGCCGGGCGCTAACAACCAACCGGCTTTGCAAGCACCTCATTTCCGGGGTGCTTGCTGAAGCCAGCTCTGGGAGGTTCCCTGTGGGTGCTCAAATATGGGCCTGATGCCGCCTCCACTCAAACGAACAAGCCCTTCCGGTTCTCCGGAAGGGCTTGTTCGTTTGAATAGCGATAACTTGGCGTTCGCTTAGACTGCCATGTCCTTAAGCTTTTTCAAGGGCCGCACTTTCACTGCGGTTGAGGCGGGCTTGGCCTTGAATGTCACTTCTTCCTTGGTGAAGGGATTGATCCCCTTGCGCGCCTTGACCGCCGGCTTGCGCACCGTGCTGATTTTCAGCAGGCCTGGTAGCACGAATTCACCCACGGCGTTTTTCTTGACGTGGGCTTCGATCACCTCGGTCAGACTCTCGAGCACCGCCGCTACTTGCTTGCGAACGAGCCCCGTGCTGTCGGCGATTTGGTCCAGAATTTGGGTCTTGGTCAGTTTCTCTTTGATCGGTTTGAGCTTGGTTGCCATGCCCCGAGATTACTGAAGTAGGCTTAAATGTCAACGTTTCAATCATAAAATCCCAAGTGCGTTGGGCTATTTCTCCGAAGAGAATGTTTTAGTGAACCACGATTTGATAATATCTGTTGCAACTCGGACGGCTTTGCGGAGTTTCCCCGCATGTCGCGGAGCGGCGTCCATGCCACCGCCACCAAACCAACAGAAAACAAGCACAGTCATGAAAGCAACCATCGCCACACTCAGCGCACTGGCCATCGCCACCACGCTATCGTTCGCCCAAGACAAGCCTGCCGGACCGCCGAAAGGTGCACCGGAAGGCAAGCGTCCTCCCCCCGAAGAAGTTTTCAAGAAGATCGACACCAATGGTGACGGCCAGCTGAGCCTTGAGGAGTTCAAAGCCTCTCCAATGGCCAAGCGCAACGAAGCCAAGGCTGAAGAGAACTTCAAGAAGATGGACACGGATCGCAATGGCACGGTCTCGCTCGAAGAATTCAAGGCATTCCGTCCTGAGCATAAAGCCGGTGCCAAAGGCAAAGGTCGCGGCCCGGGCAAAGGCACCCCGCCGCCTGCCGCTCCTGCGGGCCAATAATCAACAAGCCGAGTGCTGATTCAATTCGATTCCGCGCCCGTTCATTCGGGCGCGGAATCTTTGTTTCAAAACGGGGGGCGGAAGCCAATGACAACATAACGCATCATTTTCTCTCGGGCCTGCGGTGAGTTCTGGGGCTACGCTAGGCGAGCCTGGAAATCCTCGTAGGCAAATTCGCGCAGGGTTTCAAGGCGGCCGTCACCATGTTGGAGCACGATGGGCGGATGCTTCACGCCATTGAAGAGTGTCGTCTTGACCATCGTGTAGTGAGCCATGTCGTCAAACACCAGAGTGTCGCCCACTCGCAGAGCTCGCGGAAAGGCAAACGGCCCGATGACGTCGCCAGCCAGGCAGGTCGGCCCACCCAACCTGTAAAGCCATGGCCCGGAGTCGCCGGCCAGGTGATAATTTTCGCCTGAGAAACGCACTGCAGGCTGGGCAGCGGGCTGGGCACAACAAGGGGCGGCATCGACCAGGAATACGTCGGGCCGGTAGGGCATTTCCAACACATCGGGCATGTGGGCGGTGGCCGACACACTTAGGATGGCGTTGCGCTGGCCGGCATATTCTATCACATCCATGACGCTGGCGCGCAGCACCCCGCTGTGGATGGCGACGGCCTCGCCCGGTTCCAACCAGACCTCGACTCCGTAGCGCTGGCGGGCTTGCTGGACGATGCGAATGAGCCGCTCGCGGTCGTAGAACGGTTTGGTGATCCAGTGGCCGCCGCCCATGTTCAGATAGGTGAATTGTGGTTGGCGCAACCAGCGGCCGAATTTCTCATCGACGGCGGTCAGGGTGGTCTCGAGGTCGTCCGAGTTTTGCTCGCAAAGCGTGTGGAAGTGCAGGCCGGATATGCCTGTTAGATCGGCGTCGGCGAGTTGGCCGGCGGTGATGCCGAGGCGCGAGCCGGCGGCGCAGGGATCGTACATCGGGGTGGAGCCCGTCGAGCACTCAGGGTTGATGCGCAATCCGCAGAGCAAGTGGCCGCTGCGAAAGCGCGGGTGAGCGAGCACTTGTTCGCGGAAGCGCTGCCACTGGGAAATCGAGTTGAAATCCAGATGTTGGGTGAATTCGCACAGGGCGCTCACATCGGCCTCATCATAGGCGGGCGAATAGGTGAGGATGTGTTTTTGGAAATGCTCGCGGGCGAGTCTGGCTTCCCACAAGCCCGAGGCGCAGCAGCCGTCCAGATCATCGCGGAGATAGGGAAACGTCTTCCAGCACGCAAACCCCTTGAGCGCCAGCACCAGCCGACAGCCGGCAGCCTCCTTCACATCGCGCAAAATCGCGGTGTTGCGCTGCAGGGCTGGAAGGGAAATAACAAACATGGTGGTGCCGGCAGGCTGCACGGAAACCCGTCGGACATCGATAAAATAATCGGATCTAACTGCTGACTAATCGTCCAAATAGAACAACAGGTCGCTCAGGGTGTCCAACGTCTCCGCCAGATCTTGCCAGGCACGCGCCTCGATGGCAGGTGCCACCTCGGCCAGACTGGCGTGGATGGTCGCAGCGTCGGCCTCGGCCACGCCTCGATTCAACAATTTTTCCGCTCGGCTACGCAAGCTCTTGGCCGAGGCCAAGAGACCAGCCGGGGCCTCTTGGGCATCGCCGACATCAATGATTTCTCCCTCGTCGTCTTCGTCGTCCATATCATCGAAGTCGTCGTCTTCGTCGTTGATGGTGACGGGGCGCGGCCGGAAGCGTTCGGCAGCGGGCTGGGGATGGCTCGCCTCCTGCTCGGCGAACAGGGCGGCCAAATTGGTGCGAGCGGCATCCAGGTTGATCCGGTGCTGGCCGGCGGTGTCGATCGTCACCGACTTGACCAAGCCACTGCGCTTTTCAGTGGCGGTGACGGTGAGCAGGCCGCTGAGGTCGATGCGAAATTGGACGACGATCTGATTGCCGGCGGGCACCTTGGAGAGACCTTGGATTTCGAATTCACCGAGCCGCAGGTTGTCCTCGGGGCGCTCACTTTCACCTTGGAATACCTCGATGCCTACGACGGCTTGATTGTCAGCACAGGTGGTGAACACGTCCGCCTTGGTGACCGGCAGTGCCGTGCCACGGCGCACCAGAGGGCAGCACTCCATGACTCTTTCGCCGAACATGCCGTGGCCGACCAACACGAGCAGGCTGTATGTGTGGGCCGAAATATCCACCAGAATAGCCGGGGCGGGTTGACCGGCAAGGGCTGCACCTTGAATGGCGGCCCCCATCGCCACCACCAAATCCGGGTCGATCTCGTGGCGAGGTTCCATGCCGAGCTGTTGCATCAGCAAGGCCTGCACGGCGGGAGTGCGGGTGGCACCACCGACGAGCATGACCTTGTCGAGGTCAGAGGCGGTCATTCCGGCATCCGCCAAGGTGCGCTGGAGGCAATCGAGCGTCTTGTGCAGCCACGGTTCGATCAGGCGCTCGTAGTCGTGACGGTCAATCTCGGTGTCCAAATGCAACGAGGCGGTGAGATATTCCTCGCGCACATTGGCAAAAGGCGCGTCGGAGAGCTGGATCTTGGCAGTTTCCATCGCGCTCTTGAGCCGGCGGTGGGCAGTGACGGGCAACAAGCCGACGGCGGCACCGTGTTTCTCGCGGAGCCGTTGCTCGCCCAGTAAAACCAGTGCCTCATCAAAGTCGTCGCCGCCGAGGTTGATATCACCATGGCTGGCGCGGACCTCGACGATACCGTCCTCCACTCTAACAACCGAAACGTCGAAGGTGCCGCCGCCGAGGTCATAGACGAGGAGGGTTTCGTGTTTGAACCCAGCGGCTTGGCCTGCCCCGTAGGCGAGGGCGGCGGCGGTGGGTTCGTTGATGATGCGCAGCACTTCGAGACCGGCCAGGCGTCCAGCGTCTTGGGTGGCGAGTCGTTGGCGCTCGTTGAAGAAAGCGGGCACGGTGATGACCGCCTGGGTCACGGCTTGGCCCAGATGGGCTTCGGCGGCTTGTTTGAGCTCGCCGAGGATCAAGGCACTGATTTCCTCGGGCCGATACGTCTTGCCGCCCAGGCCCACTTGGTCATCAGTGCCCATCAGTCGCTTGATCGAAAGCACGGTATTTTCCGGGGCCGATGCGGATTGGTTTTTGGCAGCTTGGCCGACGATCAGGCGGCCCGCCGGATCGATCCCAACGGCGCTGGGCATGGTCGGCTGGCCGCGCACTGGAATGACGGTGAGCACGCCGTCCTGAACCACGGCGACGGTCGAATTGGTGGTGCCGAGGTCAATACCGACGACAATTTGCTGAGTTTGAGTCATGATTGGATGGAAGGTGGTGAGTGATGGGAATCTTGTTCTAACGTGGGTTGAGGCGTGACACCCGGACTTGAGCCGGGCGGAGCAGTTGGCCATCAGCATGCTGCCAGCCGGGAAGCATTTCGGCCAGCACCGTGTGATCGGGAAGGCTCGGATCGACGGCGGATTCCAGTGCCGTCATCGTGTTAGGATCGAAGGGTTTGCCCACCACATCGAGGCGTTTGAGACAGGCCCGCTGGAGCAAGACGCCCAGATGACTGCGCAGGATGCCGAGCGCGTCGGCCTGCATCGCCCAGGCTTCACGCCATGCGGCGAGCGACTTGCGGGCTCCCGGCCACCAGCTGGCGCGGGCTGCAGGAGGGCGGGCAAATCCGTCGGTCACCCGTTCGACGCGGTCGGCCAATTCCACCAGTGCCAGCGCCCACTCGCGGGGCAGTTCGCTACCCTCCGATTGGCGGTTGGCAGCTGTCGGCAGTGACCGAATGGCCTTGTGGCTGTCGTTGACGGTGGCGGAAAGTGCATCCAGCACCGAGCCGAAATTCTTGAGTACATCGAGCATGCGTCGGGTACCCCGGCGTGTTTCGGTGGAATTGGCTGCCAATTCCTCGTGGAGGTCGTGCAACGTGATGGCGGAGGGTTCTTCCTCGTCCGCGTAGGCATCGTCATCGACGTCCGGATCCGGCGCACTGGCATCGTCGGAGTAAGGGGAAAAATCGGCAGCAGTCACAGGCATAAGCATGGCAATAGGGTTGGCAAGGGGACGGGGCAAGCTTTGGTTGTTAGGGAATGATTCAGGTTCACATGACGGGCTTCGGCGCTGCTGCCTGCTCACGCATCGCGGCGACACCACAACTACGCACCAAGTCGCGCAACGCGGTGGCTCCCGGCGGGCGCAGACGCCCCGGCAGCTGGGAAAAATTTTCCAGTGCCTCGAGCGGTCCGTCGCTGCTGGGTTCGAGGTGCAGCAGGCGCCAGCGCCAGCGTTCGCGCTCGGTCCGCAACGTCTGATAGGCTTCCTGAATCAGTTGAAACTGGCGCGGCCGCTGCTCGGGCGGATAACGCCGCAACAACGCTTGGTAAGCGGCACGCACCTCCGCATCCGACGCATCCAGCCCGACTTCAAGCACAAGAAAGGGGTTCATGATGTTAGAAAAGTTCGGGCTGATCGGGATTCACCAGCGGCGCTGGTTTGCTCGGCGTGGGTTTCTTTTTGGGCGGGGGTAATGGCAGGGGTGGGGATAATGG
>CAIQXC010000759.1 GCA_903875675.1 Akkermansiaceae bacterium | reverse complement strand
CAAGGATGGTTTCAGCCAGAAGACGCTCGACGCGGTGGTCGATGTCTTTGTGGAAAAGCATCTCCCCGATTTTGGTTACAAGTATATCCAGTTGGACGACGCCTATCAAACTGGTTGGGGCGGATGCCCGCAAAACTGGTTGACTTGGAACGGGAAGTTCCCGGGTGGGGCGGAGTATGCGGTCGACAAGATCAAGGCGGCCGGCATGATGCCCGGCATCTGGGTCAATCGCCTGCACCGGCCGAGTGATCCGCACATCACCGAGCTTGGCAAGCAGCATCCGGATTGGTTCATCCGCAAACCGGATGGCGATCCAACGATCAACGGGGATTGGCAGACGATGTATATCTTAAACACGAAGAACCAGGGTGCGATTGAGGGGATGGTTCGGCCGACCTATCAAGCGCTCCACAAGCAGGGCTGGGATTACGTGAAAATCGACGGTGCGGGTGACCTGCTCTATGCCTCTCGCAAACCTGAGTGCGCAGGAGATTTCAAAAAAATCGGCACCACTCCGGAGGAATCGCTCCGAGCATGGGACAAGGTGGCCCGCGAGGAACTCGGGCCGAATGTCTATATCCTCACTTGCTGGGGTGTGCATCCGGGCGTCAACTCGATCGGTCTGGCTGACGGCTGCCGACTCAGCGACGATGGCTTCGGGCCTGCGACGTTCCAACGCTTCGCATCGTGGAATGGCGTCGTCTGGCGCAGTGATCCCGACCATTGCGACATCATGGCCGAGGGGTTCAAGGACAAGACCACGATGAAGACGTTCGGCGCGGCGGCCGCCATGGCCGACACCATTGAGGGACCCGGCATCGTGGCCATGGCGGGGGGCACGCTCATGCTTAGCGACAAAGCCACGGACTATCAGAACGACGCCAATCTGGAAGGCGTGAAACGATGCTCGCCGGTGCTCTTCACCGTGCCTGGCCAGTTATATGATTTTGGCAATAAGCCTAACCAAGATCACAGCGCTCCGAGACGCGGCGGCGAAGCCACCTGGTGGTTGCAGGAGATCGACCGCCCCTTCGAGCATTGGTCGGTGCTCGCACGCTTCAATTGGCGGCAGGAAAAATTGCAGTGGAATCGCCCCGGTACCCCTGAACAAGAAGTGAATTTCGCCGACCTCGGGCTGGCCGGAGACCGCGAATATCTGGTGTTCGAGTTTTGGACCCAGACGTTCCTCGGCAAATCGATAGGCTCGTTCAAGGCCCCTGCACTCGCTCCGGGCAACGCGCTCCAAGTCTTCGCCATCCGCGAGGCTCGACCTTACCCCTGGGTCCTCTCAACCACCCGTCATATCTCACAGGGCGGCGTGTGTCTGATAGATGAAAATTGGGACATGCCCACCAACACCCTCTCCGGCCGCAGCGCCGTGATCTGCGGCGACCCGTATGTCCTCACCGTCCACCTGCCCGCCGGCTTCAAGCTCACCAGCGCCAGGGCCGACGGTGAAAAGGTCGAATCCGCCAATCAACAGGCAACCGCCACCGTCCGCGTCGTGCCCTCCGCAACCAAGACGGTCGGGTGGAAGATGCAATTCGCCAAGTGACCCTACCTGGCAGGTCTGCGGCTTCACCACACACACATTGCAGATTTTGCTCTGAATTTTTTCGGATTTTTGTTTTGACACACTGGCAAATTACTGTATTTCACGATTACACAGTTTCTGACGGTTGCATTTTTCGTGTCCGTCGGCGCTTTGTTAGCCAATGCTAGCCCAACATTTGTCTCAAACCCCCATGAAGAACAAAACACCATGAACAACCCTATCCTGAATAAGATCCTCAATGCCGGGACTTTGCTCCGACCATGCGTGCTCCCTGTGGCCGCCATGCTTGGATTGGCTGGCAGCGCCTGGGCGAGCCAGACCATCAACGTCAAATTCGGTAATTCCGGAACCCCGGCTGATGCGATGAACGGCAAGTCGTTCATCACTAACAACTATCAGCAGGCACCGGCAGCATACACTGGGACGACTTGGAACGATTCCTTCCGGATCGACGATACCAATATTACACCCATTACCGTCGCGGGCCTGTTGGACAGTGACGGCAACACCACGGGCGTGGGCTACACCACCCTGATGTCGGATAATCCAAATTATCTCTTCGGCCCCAGAGTCATGGGCAACGAGCCCAACGTCACGTTGCTGAATAGCGGCCTCTACCGGGTATTCAATTCCGGCAGCGGTAACGCGACGCATAACCGCTTTATCGTTTCCGGATTGGATGTGACCAAGACGTATCATATCTATTTGGCCTGCTCCGCCGATCTCGCCCTCAATAACCGTTGGGGGATTGGCACCGCCAGCGCGGCACCTTCGTCGACCAAGGACATTTTGAATACGGCGGTGACCAAGGCCGCGGGGACATGGGCACCGGGCGACAACTGGCTGGTGTTCTACAACGTCGCGCCGCAGGCGGACGGCAAGAT
>CAIQXC010000758.1 GCA_903875675.1 Akkermansiaceae bacterium | reverse complement strand
CGTCACGGTCACCGGCACCGTCGTGGCGGAACTGAACGCAAGCGTCTGGGGCAGGCGGGTGACGACGACCGTGTAGGTCTCGCTGATGGTGCCGCCTGCGGCGGTGACCCCGATGCTGATGGTGGTGTTGCCCACCGCAAGATTGACCGCAACCCCGGGTGCCGCCAGCACGCCATTGACCTTCGCCTCGGACGTGCCATAGGCGCAGGCTGGCGTCACCGTGATGCTGCTTGTGGCATACGGCACCGTGGCAATGTAACGGGTCTTGATGCTGGCAAAATCCGGGTACAGCGTGCCGCTGCTCAACACCAAACCCGACAACGCCGCAAACGTGGACGTCGTGAACGACTGGTCCTCGCCCGCCACCCGGCCGCCCCCGTTGGTGGCAACCACACGGAAATGATAGGTGGTGCCGCTCAACAGGCCGCTGAGCGTGGTCATGACCGCCGTGGTGGCAGCGTTGCTCAACGATGCGGGCGTCGCGGCAACCACGCTGCCGTACGCCGTGCTTGTCCCATATTCAAAAACGACGGAGGTGGTGGATCCTTGTGCGCTGACGCTGCCGTTCATCACCGCAGCCGTGTCGGAGACGCCGCTTGCTGCCAGTGTCAAGGCCACCGGACGCGGCGGCATGGCCACCAAGGCAAGATTCTCACGGGCGCTTGGATTGGCATTGATCGCCACAAAGCGTTCGCCGGCCCGCAGACCGCCGACCGCCAGCGGCACGTAACTCGAAGAGATGCCGGTGTTGCCCAACTCGCCAGCGTTATTGTCGCCCCAGGCGGCCAGGCTGCCGTCCGCACATAATGCCAGCGTGTGGCCATTTCCACCGACGGCGGCGATGATGACCTTGCCGCTGAGCGCGCCCACCTGGCTGACGGACACCGGCACCGAACTTAGATCGGTGATGGCGTTGCCCAATTGGGCATAATTGTTGTCACCCCATGCCGCCATGGTGCCATCCGCAGCCACCGCAAGAAAGTCCGCAGTGCCCTTGCCAATCGCCACCACCGTCTTGCCGGCAAGCACTCCGGCGCGGCTCACCAAGACTGGCACGGCACTGTTAACCTTGGTGCTATTGCCCAACTGACCGCTGATGTTGTAGCCCCAAGTTGCCAAGGTCCCGTCCGTGCACAATACCAGATTGCAAGAGTCGGCCGCGACGATGGCACGGATCGTCTTGCCCGCGAGCACGCCGCTGCGGTCCACCGCCACCGGGGTGAGGCTATTGGTGGTTCCCCCGTTGCCTAACTGGCCGTAACTGTTGGATCCCCAGGCCGCCAGCGTGCCATCCGAGCACAGCGCGAGATTGTGATAGGCACCCGCAGCGATCAGGATCACCGTCCGGTCTGCCAGCACTCCGGTTCGGTCCACCAACACCGGCACGCTGATGCTCGACGTGGTGCCGTTGCCCAGCTCGCCATGGGCATTGTAACCCCAGGCAGCAAGGCGTCCGTCCCCGCACAGCGCCAAGCCATGATTGTAACCTGCAGCCACGGCCGCCACCGTCCTGCCGGCCAGAACCCCGGCGCTGTTCACCAGCACCGGCACCGTCGAAGCGGTGGTGCTGGCGTTGCCCAACTGCCCGTAGCTGTTCGAGCCCCACCCCGCCACGGTGCCATCCGCGCAGAGAACGTAATTGTGGTAGCCACCCAGACTCATGTCTAGAATGTCCTTGCCCGCAAGCACTCCGCTTACATCCACGGGCACTGGCAGAACGCTGGCGTTGGTGCCCCAGTCTAGCAATTTCCGGTTGGCCCAATACAGCACCAGGTCGTTGCCACTACCTCCATAGTAGCTCGCCACATATTGATAGGAAACACCGCCATAGGTCAGGGTGACCGCCTGCCCCTGCGCCAGATTGTCGAACGTGCCCTCGATGCGGGCGCTGCCCGTGTTGTTCACGACAGTCAGATTGGTTCCCACCAGCGGCGCGAATGCCAGTTCAAAGCTGGCCGTGCTGCCGCTGGCCACCAATCGGGTGACGGTCACCGCCGCCGTGTCGGCCGCAGTGAAACGGAAAACGTCCGGCAGGCGGGTCGCCACCAGCGTGTAGGTTTCCGTGGTGACGCCATCCGCCGCGGTGACCTCGATGGTGACGGTGTTGTCGCCGGCCGTTAGACCCAGCGGCGCGCTGGCGGCACCGGAGATCACCGGCGCACCATTGACTTTCACGGTGGCCCCGGCTTGGGCCACGGTGGGCGTGATGGCGATGCTGGTGGTGGCAAACGGCAGGGTGATGGCATAGCGGGTGGTGACCGGCTTGAATGCGGGGTCGAGCGTGCCGGTGCTCATTGCAAGCCCGGCCAGGGTCGCCGCGTCGCCGGTGGTGAACGTCATGTCCGCGCCTGTGCCCGTCCCGCCGACACTCGTGCCAAGCACCCGGTAGTGATAGGTGGTGCCGCTCAGCAAGCCGCCGATCGTGGCACTGGCGGCGGTGGCGGTGGTGCCGCCCACGGTGGCGGGGGTGGCCGCCACACTTTGCCCGTATGAGCTTGTTAGACCGTATTCAAAGGTCACGCTGGTGCTGGCGCCATTGGCATTCACGCTGCCCGCGAGTTTGGCACCGGTGTCGGTGATGGCGCTTGCCGCCAGCGTCGTCGGAATCGCCTGAGGCGGTGAGGCAACCAGCCACAGGGCATGATTCGTTCCGGCTGCGGAAGCCCCCGGCACAAAGCGCTCGCCAGCTCGCAAGGCATCGATATTGACCCACACCGGGACCTTGCCGTACGCGGTGGTGCCATCACCTAACTGGCCATTGGTGTTGCCGCCCCAGGCGAGCAGGGATCCGTTTGCGCATAGCACATAACTGCTGCGGTCGCCCGCGCTCAGGGCAACCGGTGTTTTGCCTGCAAGCGCGCCTGAGGCATCCACCAACACCGGCACCTTGCCGTCGTCCGACGTGCCGTTGTTGCCCAACTGAGCCGAGTTACTCAGACCCCATGCGCCCAGGGTGCCATCGGAGCACAAGACGATCGTATGATCGCCACCGGCTGCCAACGCGGTGATCAACTTCCCTGCCAGCACTCCGCTGCAATCGACCGCCACTGGCAGGTTGCTAGCGGAGTTGGTGCCGATGCCCAATTCATAGTAGTAGTTATATCCCCAAGCGGACACGGTTCCATCCGAACACAGGGCCAGATTATGGTAATGTCCCGCCGCCGCGCGGATGACGGTCTTGCCGGCCAACACACCGCCGCGATTCACCAACACCGGCACGCTGCTGATCGTGCCAGAGCCGTTGGAATCCGCCATGGCGCTGCCGTCGCCCAACTGCCCGGATGAATTGCTGCCCCAGGCCGCCAGCGTCCCGTCCGAGCACAACACCAGGCTGTGACTCGATCCTGCCGCCACGGCAGTGATCGTCTTGCCGGCCAGCACACCGGTCCGGTCCACCAAAACCGGCACCAGGCTCTTGGTGGTGCCGCCGTTGCCTAACTGACCGCGGTCATTGAGGCCCCAGGCCGCCAGTGACCCATCCGCGCACAGCGCCAGACAGTGATCGCCCCCCCCGGCCACCGCAATGACTGTCTTGCCGGCCAGTACGCCGGTCCGGTCCACCGCCACGGGCGCCAGGCAATTGGTGGTGCCGCCGTTGCCTAACTGACCGTTGGCATTGGAGCCCCAGGCCGCCAACGTTCCATCGGCGCACAGCGCCAGCGTGTGGGAACTACCGGCGGCTAGCGCAAGGACCGACTTGCCGGCCAGCGCGTCGCTTGGCATCACCGGCAAGGGCACGGTGCTCTTCCCCTCGCTGCCATTTCCCGCCTGGCCCACGTCGTTGGCACCCCACGCCAGCACTCGCGTGTTGGCCCATTGCAACACCAGGTCGTTGCCACTACCGCCATAGTAGTTTGCGACAAACGCATAACGGATTCCGCCATAGGTCATCTCCACCCGCTGGCCCTGCGCCAGATTGTCAAACGCACCGCGAATGGAATTCCGTCCCGTGTTATTTATCGCTGTCAGGGTGCTGCCCGGCACCGGCGCAAAGGTCAGGGCGAACGCCGCCGAGCTGCCCGTCACCGACAACTCGTCCGCCGTCACTGGCACCGTCGCAGCCGAGCCGAACGTGAACGTCGCCGGCAGCCGCGTGACCTTCACCGCGTAAGTCTTGGTGTTGACGCCATCGGCGGCGGTGACCACCACCGAGATGACGTTGTTGCCCACGGCCAGGCTGAGCGGGCCGCTCACCGCGCCGGAGGCCACCGCCAATCCGTTGACCCGCACAGTGGATGTCGCGTAATCCGTGACCGGCGTCACCGTGATGCTGGCCGTCGCGGCCGACACCGTGGCGCTGTAATTCGTGTTGGTTCCGGAAAAGGCCGGGACCAGCGCTGCACCGCTCAATGTTAGATCGGTCAGCGAGGCAAAATGCGTCGTCGTGAATGTCATGTCCGCGCCCGTCACCGTGCCACCCGGCCCGCTGGCCACCACCCGGTAATGATAGGTGGTGCTGGAAATCAGGCCGCCGACAATTGCACTGACCGTCGTGGCGGTGGTTCCGGTCAGCGTTGACGGGGTTGCGCTCAGGGTGGAGCCATAAGCGGTGGTTAGACCATATTCAAACGACACCGAGTTTGTGGAGTTATTGGCATTCACGGTGCCTTTGAGAGTGGTGCCTGAATCGGTTGGGGATATCACGGCCTGGGTAGTCGCAATGGCCGGCGGCACTGAGGCACCCACGGCAAGCGAGACCAACGCTCCGCAGCCGCCCCCCGCTGCCGCCAACCGCTCACCCGCTCGCAGGGTGGCGGTATTGACCATCACCGGCACGTTGCTGTCCGTCGTGTTGGCATTGCCCAGGCGTCCGTAACCGTTGTAGCCCCAGGCGGCCATGGTCCCGTCGGCACACGACGCCAAGCTGTGGTCGCTGCCGGTGGCCACAGCATTCACGGTCTTGCCGGCAAGCCCGCCGCTGCGGTCCACCAATACCGGCACTGGACTGCTCGTCGTGGTCGCGTTGCCTAACTGGCCATTCGCATTTTTGCCCCAGGCGGCCAGGGTTCCATCCGCGCACAACGCCACGCTATGGCTTGCACCCGTCGCCAGACCGACCACCGTTTTGCCAGCCAGCACACCCGCCGTGTTGACCAACACCGGCACATTGCTCGTCGTCGTGCTGTTGTTCCCCAATTGGCCGTAGGAATTTCCGCCCCACGCCACCACCGTCCCGTCCGTGCACCGCGCCAGACTGAAATCACTGCCTCCGGCAATCCCGTTGACCGTCTTGCCGGCCAGCACGCCGGTGGTGCTCACCAGCGCCGGCACGTTGCTGCTGGTGGTGCTGCCGATGCCCAACTGCCCGGTGGAATTGTATCCCCACGCGGCCACCGTCCCGTCCGCACACAGCGCCAAGCTGTGGCTTGATCCAGCCGCCACCGCGATGACCGTCTTGCCGGCCAGCACGCCTCCGCGGCTCACCAGCGCCGCCACGCTGGAACTCGCGGTGGTGCCATTGCCCAAATTGCCGGACCCATTAGATCCCCATGCGGCGAGCGTTCCGTCCGAACACAGCACCAGACTGAAGCCGCCTCCTGCCGCCATGCCGATGATCGTCTTGCCAGCCAGTACGCCAGTTAGATCGACCGCCACTGGCACCTTGCTGTTGGTGGTGCTGCCGTTGCCCAACTGCCCGCTGGAATTGGTTCCCCATGCGGCCAGTGTCCCATCCGTGCATAGCGCCAGACAGTGGTCGCTCCCCGCCGAAAGGGCCAGCACCGTCCTGCCAGCCAGCACTCCCGTCGTATCGACCGCCACCGCCTGGCTGCTGGTCGTCACAGTGGCGTTGCCAAGCGTGCCATAGCCGCCGTAGCCCCACGCCAGCGCCCGGGTGTTGGCCCATTGCAGCACCAGGTCGTTGCCACTACCGCCATAGTAGTTTGCAACAAACGGATAGACAACGCCGGCGTAGGTCAGATTCACCGCCTGGCCCTGCGTCAGGTTGCCAAACGTCCCCTGGATGAAATCCAAACCGGTGTTTTTCACCACCGTGAGATTGGTGCCCGGTGTCGGGGCATAAGCCAAGCTCAGATTCACCGTGTTGCCCGTTGCCGTGTAACTCGCGGCAGTGACCGGCACGCTGGTGGCGGAGGTGAAACTGGCGGGCAACGTCGCCGCTGATGCCGGCAACAGGGCTGTCAACAGGAGGACGGGCAGGGCGCGGAGAGGACCTGGAAGTGTGATCATATCGTGATGGGGTGGAATCGTGGGTCGTCGAACAGACGAGGCGGCGTTCAGGGAACCGCACCGGCGGAGGAGAGGGTGAAGATGCGGAAAAATCCCTTCCTCGCATCGGTCGGAACGGGAAAGGTGACTGACCAGGTGGTGTTGGTCTGGACGGCCGGACTCAGAACATCCTGCCAACTGCCGGCGGATAAATCCGGGCTGGATTGGAGCATGTAAAGCAATCCCGGGGTGTCCTTGTTGACCGAAAAAAACAGTTGTCCGGCGCTCTGGCTGATCTTGAGTTCCGGTGTGGGATAGCCATATTGCTGCACCAAGTTATAGATATCACTTGATCGGTAGCCATTGGCACCCGTGATGCCGGTGAGCACTTTCATCGCCACGCGGTAGTTTACCCAGTCGCCATTCAATGCCGCGCCCAAGGCGGTTTCATAATAGTATTCCCTGGCGAAGTTGCCCTGGGCGAGATTCGTCATGTCGAGCCTGCGGAACGTCGCGTCCTCCGCCATCTCATCCAGCAGCAGTTGCGCCTGATGGCCCACCCATGTCCGCGGCTGGGTCATGAGCGCGCTGACGGCTTCCCCAAGCACGGCCTGGCGCTCGCCCGAGCCAATCCGCGCCCGCCAACTGGCGGCCAGCACCAGCGCTGCGGCGCGATCATTGGCCCCGGCCTTCACCCGGTTGCTCAGAATCCAGGTGAGCGCGGATGTCTTGACGTCGTCCGGGGCCACGCTGTGGCCGCCGTCAAACGACCAGTCCTTGAGCACCGCCCCGCAGGTGTTGGTTAGAAACGTCCCGTCGCCATTCAGATAGTAGTTCGCTCCCGAGTCGCTGGTGCCGGTGGAACGCGCGACCAATAATCCTCTAGGCACCCGGTCGTTGGTGGTGTAGTTGTAGTTGGTGACGCCCAGCCAGCCGGCCATCGGGAAAATTCCCGCCATTTGTGGGCCGCGGACGCGGCTGAAATAATAACAGGTTTCCCCGCCGCCGGAAAAACCCGCAGCCATTTCCGCCGTCGGATCAAACAGCACCCGTTGCCGGATATCGCGCGTCACTGCGTACACATCCTGCATCACCTGCTCCCAAGTGCCGTCATTGCTGGAGTTGATGATGCCCACCGTGATGATCTGCAACGCGGAGCTAACCGCTAGAAAATCAGCCACCAGCCCGCCGCCACCGGGATTGAACGTGTAGAGGATGGGCAGCGGTGTCCCGTCCGGGGAATAGTTAGGCGGCAGATAGATGTCGTATTTGACGGCCGGATTGTCGCGGCATGCGACCATGTCGTGCTGCCCGCCGCTGAGCGGAAACAGCGGCACCGGATCATCCTCCGTGATGACCGCCGTCACTTGCCGCGGATCGATCGCGGTTCCGTTCGTCACCGACGCGATGTCCGTCACAATCGTCTTTTCGGGAAATGCATAACTCGTGTTTGGCACCGCCGTCAGGGTGATGGAGCCGCTCGTGGCTCCCGCGGGTATCACAATGCTCGTCGCGGAAGGCCGGTAGTCGGTCGTCAGCGTGGCGGTCCCGGTGAATGCCAGATACACCGTGACATTTTTCCAGTGCTTTGCTGATAGGGTCGCCGTCACCGTCGCCACGCCACTCGATTCGGCCAGCGGGCTGCCGGACAATCCCAGTGTCACCGAGGGCTGCACCGCGACGGTATAGACAATGGTGGAGCCGTTCTGCGCAGTGACGGTGTAGGTTTGGGGGTTGGTGAAATCCCGCGGGGTGCCGGAGGCCGGCGCACAGGTGGCGCCTGCGGCCAAAACATAAGTAGGTGCCAGCGCCGTCACCACCGTGCCGGTCGGCACGCTCAGCGAAATGTTGGTCCCGGCAATCGTGGCGTTGCCCAGCCCCGGAAAGGTGAAGCTCGTGAAATTCTTCTGCGGGCTGAGCGAGGTGATGTCGTGCAGGGCGTACCCTTGGAAATACACCTCGTTGCCCTGGCCTCCGGGCGAGGCTTGTTGTTTTCTGGAATACTGCATGTTCAGCGTGGTGTCCACCGCGGTCCAGGTTGCCGACAACACCGAGTTGTTGCCCGACCAGGTGAACTCAGGGCGGCCCTCCACCGCGACCGTGCCGTCGTTGGGCGCTTCCGAAATCAGTTGCAACCGATAGGTGTGGCCGACCACCAGCCCGCCGATCACCATGTCCGATCTGGAATCCGTGTAGGCAATCCACCACGCATGGTCCATCAAACTGTCAAACGCCGCGTTGCCGATCGCATAGGCCCGGTTGTCCGACGCGTTGTGCCGCCACCCTGTCGTGCGGCTCGACACCGGCAGCACTTCCTGGTCGCCGCCATCCGGATTGATCAAGTGTGCCGTGGAAATCCCGAACACCAGCCCGTTGGCCAAGGTGACCGGCGTTTCGCCCCCGGCACCAACGTGGTTGGCCTCGATGAGCGTGCCGGTATTGAGAATCTCCGCCCCGATTCCCGAGGCGCTCACGTTCATGGGCGTGACCGCAAACGTGACAGCCGTCGTTGGCGTCACGGTGGCCGTCACGGTATAGACCTGTGTGCTGCCGTTCTGCGCGGCGACAGTGTAGGTTTGCGCCGATGAAAAGTTCCGTGCGACGCCGGAGGCCGGATTGCATGTCGCCCCCGCAGAAACCGTTAGAACGGGCGCAAGGTTGGTCACCGCCGTGCCGGGCGCCAGCGTCCAGGAAATGTTGGTCCCGGAAATGACCGCGCCCGGGCCAAAGGTCAGCATGTCCTTGGCCGCGCTCGCAACCGTCGTCGAGCCAACTTGCGCACAATCCGCGCTCTCACCCATGACGTTGCTTGCGGAAACCACGTAATAGTAGGGGGTTCCATACACCGCCGTCGTGTCGGTGAAGCTGGCATCGCTCACCGTGCCGATGCTCGCATAGCCCGCGCCGCTCGTCTGCGAACGCTTCACCGTGTATCCCGCCGCGCCAGCCGACGCCGACCACGTGAGCGCGATTTGCGCGACGCCAGGTGTGGCCGAAAGACCGGTCGGTGTCGGCGGCGCCGAGTCTAACAATTGAAAGCCGCTCAGATAGGCCCGCTTGTCATTGGTGCCGCTGTCAGCGGTCATGGTGATGGTGATGCGGTTGGCGGCGTCGGCCTCGATGTTGTCGAAGCGCACGTAGTTCACGCCCCGCACCCAGGTGTTCGAGTTGCCGTTGGCCCCGCCGTTGTCGGCGATCTGGGTGCCGCTGGTGCCTGTCACGTTGGGGGTGGCAAACAGGCTTCTGCCGCCGAGCAGGTTCGGATGGAAACTGGCGATAAACAGGGCGTATTTCCGGTTCCGCGAGAGGCCGTTGATCACCAGCGTGCTCGACGAGAACCAATCCGTCTGATAGGCCCCGCCGCTCAGCATCTTGAGCGTGGGTGCGCCCCAGGCACTCACGTTTCCGGCACTGCAGGTGAAACCCGCCAGCGTGGCCGTGCCGCTGGCGCTTGACAGCCCGGTTTTTGTTAGCCCGGCGACGCCCAACTGCTGGTTCCAGGTCGCGCCGGCACCCGCGGCGGGTCCGACAAGTCCGCTTCGGGTTGCGGTATCGAGATTCACATTCAGTTCCACGAACGGGGTATCGACCACCACGGTCACAGTATAAACATGGGTTAGAGTCCCGTCGGTGACGCTGTAGGTTTGTGGGGTGCTGAAGTTTTGGGTTGATCCTGACGCCTTGGTGCAGGTCCCGGAGGTGAGGGTGTAGGTTGGCGCAAGAGCCGTCACGTTGGTGCCATTCGGCACGGTCCAAACAATGTTGGTCCCGCTGATCACCGCAGGGTTGCCCGGCAGGCCGAAGGTCGTGATGCCCGCCAAGTCCAGCGTGTCATAGGTGATGGTGATCGTGCCCGACCAAGTGCCGCCCACGCCGACCCCGTCCCAACTGTTGCCGATCATGACTGCGGCATTGTGCAGGTCAATGGTGGTTGGGAAATTCCCGGCTGCGCTCTTGGTGTCAATCACTTTGGTGCCGACACCGCCGTAGCCACTGGCCCAGGCCAGATTCACGTTCGGACCCATCTTGTCGCCATTGCCAACTGCCAGCAAACAATCGCCGCCCGGAGCCTCCGGCGTCGGATCCACCATGACCATCAAATCCCAGGCCCAATTGTCATTGTTGGTGCTCTCGAGCGTGGCGTTGACCGAGACCGATCTCAGGATCGATCCTGCGGGCAGGTTTCCCTTGGCAATCCACGACGTGAATGCGGCACCCGCGAAAAACGTGCCGCTACCGCTTGCGCCGAGGTTGTAGGATGCGGTGGCGATCGCGGCCCGCGCGGTTCCCGCCACCAAGCCCGCGCCCGCCACCAGGACAAGCGCAAGACGGTGCGCGACCCAACCCGGATGCGTGTCGATCGACTGGATCTTCTTCGGAACCCGCTGCGCTTGCCGCCTCCAAACCCCTGCCAGGTTCGTGAGTCTCGTCACAAACAGGTCAGCCGCAAGATCGGAAGAGCGTCGTGTAGGGAAAGAGTG
>CAIQXC010000757.1 GCA_903875675.1 Akkermansiaceae bacterium | reverse complement strand
TGCCAGGGCGGGCGGCGGCTTTCTTCGCCGCCGCCTGAAGAAAAATCCTTGCCAACAAGCGCGCCAAGAACTAAGTGTCTCCCCGTTAGCCAGCCCTGCGGGCTTCTAGCAAATTAACGGAATTCTGAACGCCCCCCTTTTTTTGCCAATCCTCTGCGGGGGAAATCGCTACTTCAATCCACCATCAATCGTTGATGCGTAACCCTATCAATTTCCTATCAAGCACCCTCCGCGCGGACGTCAAGGTCACACTTTGGCTCGGCGTCGCTTTTGTCTTGATCATGTTGCCCAATATTTTTCCTGCCTTCTGGCCGGTCTATAGACCCGGCTTGCTTTTGGTTGCGCTGCATTTGGCCGGTTTGTTGCTGTTGCCTTGCCTCTTTGGAATCCAAGTACGCAAAATTTTGCTGCTATGCTGGCCTTTCGTCTGTGCCGCGCCGATTGCTATTGCCTGCTACCTGACGACCCGCGAGCAGCCCAGAGAATGGTTTTTTTTGGTCGTGGTCGATACCAATTTCAAGGAAGCCTCGGTATTTATGCCCCAAATTGTCAGCTGCGGGCTGCTCTTCATAGCGATGGTGGTTGCCTACGGTTGGCTGATGTCGCGCAGTGCTTTTAAACACCTGAAACTCGGGCCGGTGAGCCGCACTTGCGTCGTCATCTGCGCCTTGTTCATCCCCTTGGGCACGCTCTTTTACAGCAACATGGTCAAGGTATGGGAAGCAGAGGTATGGCGAGTGGCCGCCAACTTTCCCGTCGGGACGATTATCGGCGGACTTCAGGCCGCGCATATGAGTTATCAAATCGTCCATCGCGGCAATGTCGCCAAAGGCCTTGTGGTGAAATCCACGGCAGAACCGCCGCCCAAAGGTAAACGTGAAATCCACGTCCTCGCCATTGGCGAGAGCACTCGCGCCAGCAGTTTTGGGCTCAATGGCTATGCTCGCCAGACCACCCCCTTGCTCGCCGCCCAGTCCGGGCTGCTGAACTTCCACGACGTTGTGGCACCAGGGCCAGCCACCACCATCAGCGTCCCGGTGATCCTAACTTCCGGCGACGCCGCCAGCGTTCAGTCCTCCAGCAGCCTTCCGAGCATATTGAACGTCTTCAAGAAGTTCGGTTACCGCACCTACTGGATCTCCACACAGTTGCAACACGGCCGTTGGGACTCACCCTGTTCCGTCTTCGCCAAAGACGCCGATGAAGCAAAATTCCTCAGCGGCGAATTCTCTACCAATGGAAAAACCGGCGATGAAGCCTTTGACACAGTCCCGGACAGCGCCCTGATTGGTGCCGTCTCCTCGGTGTTGGGGCGTGGTGAAGAGAAAGTGCTGATCGTCCTCCATACCATGGGCAGCCATTGGGTCTACTCAGACCGCTACCCAGCTGAGTTCAATTGCTTTCCTTCCGACCCCGCCATTTGTGCTGCCGCCAGACGCAGGGCGACGCCAGAGGGCAACGAGCAACTGCGCAATTCCTATGACAATACGATCCTCTTCACGGATTACGTCCTGAGCCAGCTCATCCATCTTCTCGACGACCAAGGCGCCGTCTCGTCGCTGTATTACGTCTCCGACCATGGCGAAAACGGTGGCGATACGGCCGTCGAGCCCTTCAAACATGGCACGCTCACTGAAGAGGTCATGCGTGTTCCAATGTGCATCTGGCTGTCAGACGACTATCAAGCCGCCCGGCCGAGGCAGACCAGCGCCTTGCGCTCACACCTTAAGACCCCGCTCTCGTCCGACACCACCTTCCACACCCTGCAGGACCTTGCAGGCCTTTCCTGCCCGTTATTCAAACCCCAACGCAGTATCGCGAACGATACCTTTCAGCCCTGTCCACGCCTGGTCATCGACTTGGGAGGACACCTGGGAGACTATGACCAAATGATCGCGCCCACGGGTACCGGCATGAAAGCTGGACCTCCATGACCTCACACAACGCCTCCCCAATCCCGCGCTTATCCAATAAGAGCCCTATCGAGTTGTTTGGGCAACTATTGGAAAAGTCTGATTTTTTCTGCGGGCAACTGGTTAGACGGTGGGCTGGCAACTCCCTGGCGTAAGACTTTCCACCCGCCTCTTAGGAATCGCTCACAGAGCCGGGTTGGGTTTAAGGTGGCCACATAGTCAGAGGCGATGCGCTTGCAGTGGTCCTGATCCCGGTTGTCAGGCGGCCACAGCATGGGGCGAAATGGGCGGGTGCCCAAGTAGAACAATGTATAACCATTTTTGACCAGCAGCGTATGAACTGTGCTGGGATACTCATCGTAGTCCTCAAAAAGCAGGTCACGGATCGCGCCGCTTTCCAGTAGCTTTGTGCTGCCTTGGAGCACTTTTAGTTCATGCCCTTCCACAAATGGAAGGAGTCGTGGCGCGACGACCTCCTCCGCTGGG
>CAIQXC010000756.1 GCA_903875675.1 Akkermansiaceae bacterium | reverse complement strand
TGTGAATGGCCAGACCGGCGAGGTGGTGTCCATCGGCCTGACCACCGTGGTTGTCCACACCGAGCGTCGCGAGTTGGAGGTGTCGCCCTACCGTTGGCGCTATGACGCGAAGGAACCCGGCACCGCCTGGTTTGAACAACTGCCTTTGCGCCTGGCCAACGCTCTAACCATCCACAAAGCCCAGGGCCTGACACTCGACTCGGCTTTCGTTGACGTGCGGGCCGCCCGTGAACCCGGCCAGGCTTACGTCGCCCTTTCCCGTGTCCGCACGCTCGCCGGACTGCACCTCAAGGACTGGCCCAAGGGTGTCTTCGTCTCCCAGAGGGCACTCGATTTCCACTTTCCCAAAACACTCCCGTGATCGCCTCCATTCCATCTGACATCAACACCCTCGACCGCCTCGCCGCCGCGCAATTCTACGCCACCACGCTTGGTTGGGCCATTCACCCGTTGCTGGGCTCTGACCGCGGCGACCCGCAGGAGCGCGGCAAAAAGCCGTTGCTCAAGGGTTGGCGCAACCACATCGCCGCCGACATCACCCCGGATTTTCTGACCCGGTATTTCGGTCCCGGAACTAACAATAACATCGGTTGCGTCATGCGCCCGCCGTTCATCCATGTCGATCTCGACAGCAAACCCGATGCCGGAGCATCGGTCATGGAATGGCTGGCCACACAACCGGATCTGGCCTCGGTCCCCCGCGAGCGCACGGGTGGTGGCGCCCATCTCGCCTTCATCTGTCAGGACATGCCGGACGAGGTGATGAAATTGAAGAAGCCACCCACCTGCCAGATCAACGACAAGGTGAGTGCCGAACTCTATCTGAACGGGATGAACCTCGTGCTGTCGCCGTCCATCCACAAAAGCGGCCACACCTATCTATGGGAGGTGACGGGTGATATTCCCGACGTGAAGTGGGCCGACCTCTGCCGCTGGTTCGGGTTCGCCACGCCGGAAACG
Organism: Akkermansiaceae bacterium; assembly: GCA_903875675.1. Classification (GTDB taxonomy): domain Bacteria; phylum Verrucomicrobiota; class Verrucomicrobiia; order Verrucomicrobiales; family Akkermansiaceae; genus Luteolibacter. The sequence continues at coordinate 800 of CAIQXC010000756.1, read as the reverse complement.
AAAAAGCCCGGTCGCCCCGGCAAGGACAAGCCCTGGTGGTCGAAATGGAACGAGGATTTGCGCACCCTCGATCTCGCTGGGGTGATGGAAGACCTTGGTCGCCTGGGAGGCTGCCTCGATCCCGATCAAAACAAATGGTCTGTGCGCTGCCCCGTGGGAAGCCAATCATTCAAATGGTGCCACCGACGCGCCCGGTTCCGACACGATCATTTTCAATCAGCCCGAAACCATGCCCGGTTTCCGCTGCCTCCACTCCCACTGCGATTCACGCGGCATCAAGGATTTGGTCGAATGGGCGGAGGGTCAAAAACCCGGCATCATCGCCGCCCGTTGCGCCAACCTTCGCGTCTGGGCCCCCGGCAACACCAATGCCAAGGGTCGCCCGCAAATCATTCTGCCCGCTCTCGGCCGCGCCCACGGTGGATTCGGGACCGAGCTTGGCAACCTCATCGCGCCAACCCTCGACATCTTCCGCTTCGCCGACAACGTCGTGGAAATCAAGACCGTCGAACAGGCCACCAAGAAGGGCGCTATCCCCGGCCAGATGCTTTCGGTCATCAAGCCCGCGGAACTGGTCACTGCCGTCGAGCGCACCGTCGAAACCGGTGTGACCCGCGAGGATGAGGCTGGCGACGAGGTGTTCGTGCCCAAAAGCATGAGCGAGCAGGACGCCCGCATCACCCTGGTCAACGGATTTTTCAGCGCGTGCCTGCCGCGCATCAACCGCGTGCTCGACGTGCCGGTGCCGCACATGTCCGAAGATGGCAAACTCGTCTATCCAACACCCGGATACGACCCCC
>CAIQXC010000755.1 GCA_903875675.1 Akkermansiaceae bacterium | reverse complement strand
TCCTCAGGCAAATAGAGGTAATTGTAATCGCCGAAGACACCAGCGCTCTTGCGTTTGAATCCCCAGGTATCATCCAACAGTATTCCATGATACTCATATCTATTCTGGAGGATGGTCCCGATATTGGGTTTTTTGTATTGATCGCAGATCCACAATCCCAGGGCCCAGTCATTGGGATTAAAATAGTTCCTCCAATTGGCGGCCCCTCCGACCCCGGCCATGTACGGTTTCCCCATTTTTGGATACTGTTGTTTTCTGTATTGAATATCTGTTCTCCCCTTATCGTAGTAGTAGGAATAGACATTTGGTGTTACGAGTGCCGTGAAGACAGGCAAACTGATGTTGTATCCTGCCATTGTGTTGGCCAGCACGGTGGCCCATGTGCCGGTGATATCTGGGTTGAGCTTGAAGACATCGGCGGCGAGGGCGGCTTGGCTGGCTACATAGTTCTTGACGAGGACGGTGGTTGCCTTGTGGAGAGCCTCGGAGGCGACGATGTTTCCCATGCTGTGCGCCAGCATATTGACCCTGCCGGGATAGGATTTGTTCAAAGTCGTGAGGAGGTCGAGCAAGGCGTCGGAGGACTCCCAGGCGCGCTGCTCGCTGCCGTCGAAATGCCCGATGCTGAGAACACGATCATAGAACGTGGGCCAAAGGAAGGCACCGAAGCGTCCCTTGTAGCCGAGTTGCCACATCCGCTTGTACGCTGTTTCTGCGAAGGCGCGTTTTTGAAGTGGGGCCATATTCCAGCCGTGGACAAAGAGCACGAAGTCCTTTTCGGCATCAGTTTGGGGAGGAGGAGGGTCCGTGCTGTCGGGGTCCTGGGAGGCGGATTTGCTTGGCCATACATTCCACTGGATGCCTGGGGATTCAACCTCTTTGGCGTTCCAGCGCTGGTACATCTTTTTGATGTTTTTGAGTTCGATCCACACGCTTCCGAGAGCAGCGATCTTTTGCTCGTCTTTGTAGAGAGTGATCTGCAATTTCCCCTTGCCTTCGTGATCGCCCTCGAAGATGAGATAGGTGTTAGGGTTTGATGACGACAGTGTTTCCCAGAATTTTCTTGGGAATTTGAAGTTGAATGTGTTTCCAACGGCACCCAGGGTCTTGTTGTACTTGGAGTCAGCCACCTGCGCCTCGGCCACGGTATTTTTGAGCAGATACTGCATGCCACCATCCATCTCGCTTGCGAGATAGAGGCTGATGGTCGGGTTGCCTGTGGTTTGAAGAAACTCCATGCCCACCGTGATGGTTCCATCCTTGATTTGCTCGGCAAGGAACGAGACGGAGAAATGCAGACGGGTGAAGTCTTCCAAGTCGCGGGTGCAGGTGATGAGTCCATCCGCACAATCCTGGACACCGTCGCAGGCATCGAACTGACCGAGAGTATTGGTAATGAGATCCATATCGATGTAGTCCTTGACATCATGATCATCGTTGACCCAAAAGACAAAGGGCTTGTTCTCACTGGTGGCGTCGGCTGAATCGAAGGTGATTTTGCCGTCGCGATTCGCATCGACGGCCAATTGCACCGGTTCGAGGGAGACGTTGTATTCATAGCCTGCGACGACCGGGGGGAGGAGTTCGACCCACTCAGACGTGAGTTTGCCGGCGGGGATTGCAAGCACCTTTGGTTGAATATCCACGACTTCGTGAACCCAAGTATATTCTTCTGTGTACTGCGTTCGGGTTGTTAATTTGAGATACTCGCGAGAGCGATCGATAGGACTGGGCTTCACGGCGACCCTTTGGATTCTGGAGTGGATACAGTCCCCATCATAATTGGTATGGGCGGGCGAACTCGCATATTCATCGATGACGAATCGGGAGTATCCTAGAAAGATCTGGCTGCCTTCCCAAGGATTCAACGACGTATGTGTGGCCAGATATTGGGGTTGGAGTTGGTTGAGACTTGTCGGGGTGAATGCGTCGCCGTAATACCCGTCGTTCTCGTAAAAATAGACTCCCTCATTGATCTCGGGGTGAAGTGTGGTTGCAGGTTCATGGTATCCCGACATGAGGATGTTGCGACGGGATTGGCATCTCATTGCCATGCCGTCTGGAGGTTGAAGTGATGGAGGACCGCCGAAAAGTTCTCCGATCCGGGATGTGGTGATGCCTTCGCCGGTGTAGTCGGTTTCGGGATTGAGATGTCCGGCCAGCAATTCCGCATAATGGGAGCCCCAGTCAGCAGGGGGCTTGCCGGATTCCAGAAGTCCTTTGGCAAAGGCTATCTCCCAATCGTCCATGAGGCCGTTGTGATCGGCGTCATTGTTGGGGATGATTTGGATGAGGACCGTTTGGTGGTTGGGATTGGTGGTGGTGAGGGTGATGCGGCCGTCGGAGGAGATATAGCGTGGGACCAGCGGGAGTGGAAAGAGAGTGGCGAGCGCAACGGCCTGGGTCTTGGGACTGGTGACGATCTGGAGGGCTTCGAGCAGGATCGGAGTTCCGTCCGGGGCAATTTGGAACGGCTTGGGACCGGAGCCGAGCATGCGGGTATTGGTAGGCGAGATGACAACGATCGTATCGCCACTCAAGGAGGGGTGTCGGACGAGGACGAACGATTTCTGGTAGGCTTTGAGGAGATAGGTTTCAGAGGAGGTGATTCCATCAAGTGTAGCCAGCGGTCGGCGCACGAGAACATCTCCGCTGTCCGAAAACGCAATAATCGTCGGTAGCTGCGCTGCCGGGAACCAGACAGAAGGCATCGGCACGGTGGTGGTGTAAAAGCCATCGGCAATTTGGAGGTCAGCCTCCGGATGCACCGGCACGTTAGCGGCGGCCGCAACGATGCGCTCGGTGATGGCGACGGCCTGGCCGTGGTTGTTGATGAATTGCCAGGGAATTTCAATTGGAAGGCAATCGACGGGACGTCCTGGCTGACGGAGGATCAACAGGCTGGTATGGGTTTCATAAGCGCGGTACATTCCGTCGGCGGATTTGAGGTCACTGGGCCTCAGATCGTCGCCCTCGCCAAGACGAGCGCTGGCGACGAGGTCTGTGGCGATGGTTTCCAGCGAATTCCAGGTGGGAGGCGAAACGGGCGTGATTGTGCGATTGCCAGCGGCGTCCGCTGCAGTGATCAACTCGAGATTGCCGCCAGGGTTCCAGATCGGGGTTGCTTGCATGATGACCGAGCCATCGTCAGCAGCGGAGTGGAAGAAGGAATTGGCACCCATTGGCAAGACTTCGACACGATAGACTCCAGTGGGCGTCGTCCCGGCCAGGTACTCGTCTAGATTCGATAGGGAGTCACCATCAGGATCGGCAGTGGCGTCCGCTGGATTGAGCGGGTCAAGGCCCCACTTAATTTCCCAAGCGTCGGGCATGCCATCTCCATCGGTATCCGGGTTGAGAGAATCGGTGTGGTGAATGGCTTCCTCGGCATTGGTGAGTCCGTCATGATCGGAATCAAGGATGGCATTGAGGGATTCGAGACGCAATGAGAATACCGCCTTGAGTTGGCCGATGGTGGCAATGGTCTGGTTGTTTGCGTTGCTGGAATCCGCTGACCACGGGTAATAATTGGAAGGGTTTGCTCGGTCTTTGGTGGCATTGAGCTGGAGTTGGCCTTGTTGGGACGGATCGGACGACTCATTGTCCAGCCACAGCGGAGCCGCCAAATGCAGGACATCATAGAACGGAGCGGCCAATGCCTTGAGCTGGCCTGTGAGAAGAGCGGCGTGCTGACACTCGTGCCAGTCGGCTGGAATGGGTTCGCCTGGAAGATCAAAATCCACAATGGCATTCTGGAAATTATCTGAGAATAGCAACTTGGGTTGGTTGCGGGTCAACTTGTCACGAACCTGGGTTGCAAGAGACCGATCCACGGTGTTAAGGACATCCAGGGCCCGTTTGGCGATGAACTTTGCCTGCCCGATGTTAGACGGCCCCCGGGGATTGGGATCGGTCGCGGTGGGGTCCATGACCGTATGGCTGGTGGAATCGGGCAGCGACCACCACGTCGGCGGAGCTGCTGAAAGCGGCATGCTGATCGCAAATAGCATCGTCACTAACCGGACGGGCCGGAAACATCGGCGTGTGTGTCTTCCAAACATGGTAGTGGTTGGTTGGATGTGTGGTTGGTAAATATAAAATTCCCTAATAGATAGGTTCACTTCCGTTATCTGCGTAGATTCCCATGGAGATATCGCCTTGTGCCTGCTCAATGACGACTTTGCCTTTGAGGACGGTGTGTCCCTCCACCACCAAGGCGTTGCCACCGCTGTCGGTGGTCGGAATAGGGTCAGCCAAGGGAGCTGTGATATTGGCTTTCCATGCCTTGTTCGTAAGAGTGGTTTGACCGTTCTTGAGGGTGGTGATGGCATTGGACGTATCGAATTTAGTGGCGTCGGGATTGCCATTACCGACTTCAAGCAAGGCGGATTCCTCGATCCAGCCCATATCTCCGACGGGGCTTATAGCATGGCTGGCGGAGAGATTTTGTGAGCCCACACAAAAGGAACAGGCGCTCGATGCGGTTACCCTATTTCCAAGCGCGTATGAATTCGGGCCTGTAGCCATATTCATTCGGCCGCCCAAGGCCACTGAACCGGCACCCATCGCATAATTGGAGTGTTCCCAGTCGCCATCAAATCCCCCGATAGCGACTGATGCATAACCGTAGGCCTTTCCATATGTTATGGCCAGAGAGAATCCGCCCTCGGCATCTCCCTGATTGGCGGCAAATGAGTATTCGCCAGCGGCAAACCCCTGCTGCATGGCTGTCGAGTGAGGACCGGTGGCATAGCTGGTATCGCCCAAGGCGAGCGCAAAAGGCATGCTGGCCTGGGAACAGCGGCCGATGGCAATGGCGTTTTCCTGAGTGGCTTTCGCGGAGGCACCAATCGCCAGCATGGCGAGATTTGTGAGCGACGAATTGGTCCCGGACTGAGTTGCCAGGACCGGGTAGCCACCGATGGTAGCTGAACTCGCCACTAACTCGCCGTAGAGATGGGTTTTGGTGGTGGCCATGTTGCCGATGACAGTCGTGTTGGCACCTTCGCCGATGGCCTTTGTCCCGATCACAATGGAATTGCTGTCGCTGTTATCTTTGCCTTTGGAATTGGTCCCGATGTAGATACTGTTCTGGGTATTTGTCAGAGTGGTGCCATTCGCCTGATAGTACGCTGCAAAGGATCCCAAGATGACGTTGTTGTTCCCAAGGGTGTTGAAATAACCTGCATTATGCCCCAAGGCAGTATTGCCGGCACCCATGGTGTTGGAATACAGCGCATACGGGCCGCAAGCGGTGTTGTAGTATCCGATGGTATTGGAATGCAAGGCATAGGCACCGACCCCAGTATTGTTATATCCTGTGGTATTGACACCGAGGGAACCAACACCTGCAACCGTGTTGGCAGAGTTATTGCCGGCTCCTCTGCCGACGCGAACTCCGTTGATATAGGCATCCATGGCGCTGCCGATTCCGCCCGCTACGATTAGAGCGCCGGTATTGGAGGAAGTAGCTGGGGTGATGGCACTCACCTGAAGGGTTCCGTTGCTGAGTAGCAGCCCGCTTTTGAGGGTGAGTTGGGCGGGAAATATAGCGGCTCCGTTGGCGGCAGCTTGGAGCGTGGGGACAGTGTTAGTGCCGAAAAAGATGCCTCCGCTGGTTCCGGCAGCGGGTATTCTGATTCTACCATTTTGCGGATCCAGGACGACGCCTTCTGTGCCATCGGACCTGAAAAGAGATAGATTATTGGATGAGTCCAGCCTCATCTTGTTACGAGCCGCCGGGGCCGGGGTGATTGAGTCGCGCCAGAGGAAGGACCCCTGCGCCAGGGCAATGTCGGAGGTGGCGGTACCCAGCGGATTGGATGCATTGGCAGGTAGCCAATTGAGTAACAGATCGCCATTGAGGCCCAAATCCACACCGTTGGTGAAGCAACCCCAACCGGTAACGGTTAGGTTGGAGTTAATTATTTCACCGACAATAGGCTTGGCGATGGCATATTGATTTGTTAGTATTACGAGTGCCGTGAGGCAAGCTGGCAGATGGATTTGCGTGAATTGGAGTTGAAACGGTTTCATGTTATTGTTTTTGTTAGTTACTTGCAGTCACCCTGATCCAATTGATTGCGGAGGGTTTAGCAAACCCATTGATATATGCCAAGTGAAATCTGCAATATTTTCAATTCGGGCATTTTGTTGGCAGGTAATTCGTTCATAATCAAAGGGATCTGGCATGTCAGTTAGGAATGGTTTATTTTCGAGATGAAGCAGGGCATTTTGCAATGACAGTTGGGAGTGTTGCACGGGATGGCCAGTGTGGAGGCATGGTGGAGAGCCAATGGATGCACGAAGCCCGAGGGATGGAGCTGACCAAAAGGTTGCGGATTACGAGCGTGTGCCGGAGTGATTTTGAGGGAAAGAAGCTGAAATTCTAGCTGAATGGGTGGTGTATATGGAGAGGCAACTGCCGAGCATCCGCAGGGGCTGGGAGGCGCTGCAACGAGCCAGTATATGTGGTGCCGGTGGCCAGAACGAGCACCCGGCAGAGCCGATCGGCCGCTACCTGCATTTCAAGAAAGCCGATCAGAACCGGGATTTGTTTGGGAGGCTCGACAATCTAACTGTCTGGGAATGCCGGCACGTGGTTTCGTCATGCGCATCGGATGCGGATCTGGCGTGGGGGAGGGAGATGATCAACAGCTGGCGAACCGACCTGAGGAAGTTCGAACAAGTGGTGAACTCGACCAGTGAGGTTTGGCGGTGGAACTCGCCGATGGAGTTCAATTCAAGTTTCAAGAATGTGCTGGCCGGTGGCGGCAAGTGCGGGCCGCAGTCTTCGTGAGGTGTGTTCATTTGTCAGGCGTTTGGGATTCCGGCGATCGGGGTTGGGCAGCCGGCGGATGCCTGCATTGCGGCGAAATCCGCGTATTCGGAGATTGAGCCGCAACCCGGCAGTGCATGGAAAGTCCCGCAAGGGCGGGGCTGGGAGGTATCGAGGCTCGACGGGACATCGGGGCTGGTATTTCTCGAGACGACGACTGCGGCGGTGGAAGTGAAGCTGGACAAAGGTCCGCAATGTTTCAGTATCAGCGCGCCAATGGAGCGCGGCATTTCCATCCGCTGGTTCGAGCTCAAGGCCAAGTGAATGAAACCCATTACAACCAAAGCATCATGCATCTATCCAGTCCTGTCCGTCATTTTCACAAGAGCCATCCGGTCTTGTTAAGTTTACTCGTGGCCAGCATCCTACCCGCTGCGGCTGACGTGCGCCTGCCAAATATTTTCACTGACAACATGCTGCTGCAACGGGACATGCCGGTGCGGATTTGGGGTTGGGCGGATGCGGGTGAGGCGGTAAGTGTGGCCCTGATGGGCACGACGGCGGCGACCAAGGCCGACGACAAGGGCCAGTGGTCATTGGAACTGCCAGCCATGAAGAGCGGTGAGAATTTGGAACTCACCGTGCATGGCAACAACAGCGTGACATTGAAAAATTTGGTGATTGGGGACATCTGGGTGTGTTCCGGCCAATCGAACATGGCGATGGCACTGAAGCCGTGCCTGGGGGCGGCCGAGGACATTCAAGCCGCAGACCTGCCGAAGATCCGCCATATCAAGATCAAGAATGTAAAGTCCGGCCAGCCCGAAGCAGACACCCAGACGGCCACGCCGTGGCAAGTGTGCACACCGGCGAGCGCCCCGGGGTTCACGGCTGTGGGATTTTATTTTGCCCGAGAAATCCAACAGAAAACCGGAGTTCCCATCGGGATCATTGATACCAACTGGGGCGGCACCCGGATTGAGCCGTGGACTTGCAGCGAGGAATCCGCACCCGTCAATACCAAAGCCGGGAGTGGCGAACTGTACAACGCCATGATCCACCCGTTAGTGAAACTTCCGATCAAGGGCGCGCTGTGGTATCAAGGAGAGGCCAACGGCAAAGAGGGCGAAACGTATTTTGATAAGATGCGGGCCTTGATCGGTGGGTGGCGCAAGCAGTGGAACGAGGGGGATTTTCCGTTCTATTATGTGCAACTGGCCAACTATCAAGCGCCGTCGGTGGATCCAGCTGGCGGCAACGGATGGGCGAAACTTCGCGAAGCCCAAATCAAGGCGCTGACGATTGCAAACACCGGCATGGCGGTCATCATTGATACCGTGCCGCTGGCCCAGTCCGGCAACATTCATCCGGTTAACAAGTTTGATGTCGGGCTGCGCCTGGCTCGGTGGGCTCTGGCCCGAGACTACGGCCAAAAGGACCTGGAGGTTTCCGGGCCCTTGTTCAAGGCACTGTCAATCGAAGGAGGCAAGGCACGGGTCGAGTTCGGGCATGCCGGCTCGGGACTGATGCTCGGGAAAAAAGACGGCCGGGGTACGGTGGTGGAAAGCAAGGGCGAAAAGCTCAACCGCATCGCCATCGCCGGTGCTGATCAAAAATGGTTTTGGGCCGAGGCGGTCATCGACAACAACACGCTTGTGGTGTCCTCACCCGAGGTGAAGGAGCCCGTCGCGGTGCGCTATGGTTTTGAGATGAATCCCGATGGGGCCAATCTCTACAACAAGGACGGACTGCCCGCGTCCCCATTTCGCAGCGACGCTTGGTGAGCTAAACGTCCAGCGGAGCAGGCACGCTTGCATCGGCAGGTCGGTTGGGGCATGGTGAGTTCGTCGGCCCGCGCGGGGTCATTTTACCATGCTTGCATTTTCATCTTGTTGGAATAACAGCCGCCACACCGATGGCGAGTCGATGATTGAGGAAATCGTCGCACTCGGGTTCTCCCATATTGAACTGTCCCACGGAATGAGTGTGGCCAAGGTGCCCGGCATCCGCAAAGCCTTCAAACGCGGAATTTTCACCTGCTCCGGCGTCCATAATTTTTTCCCCTCACCGGTGGAAGTCATGATCGATGCTCCGGATGCCTACGAATTCACATCACACCGGCCGCCTGAGCGCCAACGAGCCCTGGACCTGACATTCCGCACACTGGAACTCGCCGCCGAATTCCGTGCGCAGTACCTGGTGTTGCACATGGGCTCTGTGCCGCTCAACCCTCACAAGTGGAGCCGACGACTCACCGCCATGGTTGCGGAGGGACGCCAAACCCATCCGGAATATGTGAAGGCCAAACTCGAGTTTGTTCGGAAGCGCGAGAAAATCGGCCCGCTGTACTATCAAAGGGCGCAGGATGCGTTGGCGACGATTGCCGAGCGGGCCGCCACGCTGGGGGTGAAGCTCGCGATCGAATCGCGTTCGCACTACGAGGACGTGCCCGACGAGCGGGAGATGGAGCGGCTGCAAGACCATTTTTCGGACAACCCGTGGGTGGGCTACTGGCATGATTTCGGCCACGTCCAGCTCAAGCACAACCTTGGCCTGCTCGATCATTACGAGTGGCTGGAACGCATTGCCCCGCGGATCATTGGCGGGCATGTGCATGATGTGGAATGGCCAGCCCGCGATCACCGGGTGCCGTTTTCAGGCACCCTGGATTACGCGGCGATTCTGCGGTACTTTCCGCCAGGCTGCCCGTTGGTCTGGGAACTGAGCCCGACCCGTGAGGCGGATGACATCCGTGAGGCCTTGGCCGTTTGGAGGGAAAAATTTCCAGACCGGCTGCCACAGTGACGGAATTCCCGGCAGCCGCAGGCTTATGAAGAGAAATTTTTCACTATTTCATTTTGTAGTTGCTTGTTGGACTTAACATGGTTTTCATGCGGCATGTTGCGTTACGGAAAACTTGCCCGACAAGCTGTCTCAGTGATCAGTTATGTTGCGGAACGATATGAAACGGATGCGCCCGCCATTTCCTCTAGTGAAATTGGCCGGGCTCGTAAAATTCCAGCGGCGTTGGCGGCCAAGCTCCTGAGCCAGGCGTCTGCTGCTGGATTGGTGCTGGGGACGACCGGGCCTGGGGGCGGTTATCGTCTTGCCAAGCCGCCTGGGGAGATTCGCTTGGTGGACATTGTTTCGCTGTTTGGGCGGACGCAGGAGGAAAGCCTTTGCCCCTACAGTTTGGACTGGTGTGGCAACGGAGAACCCTGCCCGCTGCATCATGGCTTTGTCCAAATCCGGGAGAATGCCCGGGCCTTTCTCGAGGATACCACCCTAGCGGTCTTCACCAAACAAGAGGTGCCACCACCCAGTAAAAAGCCTGCTGATAAAAAGCCGATTGCCAAAAAAGTAACTGCTAAGAAGGTGGCTGCTAAAAAGACAGCTGCTAAAAAGCCGGTTAAGAAGGCTTCGCGCAGCTGAACCGCTCCAATCTGGAGGGTGGGTCCTCAGCGCCGCCGCGGACAAGCTGAGCGCGTCTTCGGCTGGTTTTCGAGGTGCCACAGCCACTTGCCGAGGGCCGAGAGCCAAACTAACCCGCTAACGGACCACGTCCAAGCCGCATAGATGTGATGGGACACCCGTTGCGGCGGCAGGAAATCCGCGCTCATCCGGGTGGCGGCGGCCAGCAGCACCAGCCCGGCAGCCCAGCGCAGGCTGCGCAGTCGTCCGACCAACAGATCATGTCTGCCGGCATGGCCGAGAATGACCCGGGTGCTCACAGCAAGCGTCACTAGGCCAAATCCTGCGACAAACACCAAATGCAGGCTGCCGACGCGGGCATTGGGCCAGAAGGCTGCGGCGATCCACCCGGCGAGCATGGCGATGATGGCTAGGCGCACGACGTTGCCGGTGGTCGAGGAGATTTTTGCAGGGCGGAAAACCGGGGTTTCGATGGCAAACCAGGCGGTAAGGACCATCGCCCGAAGGAATTGGCCGAGCAACGGGTAGCCGTACACTTCGAGCGCGAAGCTCGCCGGCATGTGCAAGCCCCAAAACCCCGCAGCACCGACCCGCGCCCACCAACCCGCCGGCGGCCGCAACGAATCCTCAAACGAGTGGCTGCTCGGCAGACCGAAAAAGCGGGGCAGCAGGTACGGCCCGACGCCCATCAAGGGCAGCAGCAGCAACCCCTGATAGAGCCAGAGCTTCGCGCACGCCAGCCCGACCACGCTCAACCACTGCCCCTGCTCCCATGCCAAGCAGGCCGCCGCCAACGCCCCACCTAACAATCCAGCCAGAGCCAGCACAAACCCCGGCGGCGGCGTGTCGCGATGGCCACAAACCCAACGTAGCACCAACCCGCAAAACAACACGACTAGCAGAACCGCAAAAATGCCGTCTGCCATTGCCACCCGGCCGCTGCCAGCGCTCCACACCATCCCGGCCCACAATCCGAGGAGTAGCAAAAATTCGGAACCAAACCAGCCCCGATTGCCCACCAGTCGTGGAAATGCCGTGCCGAGAAATCCCAGCACAAAGGCTCCGAGGAAGCCCTCGATCATCAGTCGTGGGTGCGCCTCAAGCGGATTGAAGGCTAGCCATTGCCTATAATAAAGGGGCCACAGCAATACCCCACCCATTCCCGCCAGCATCCCCAGCGGAAAAAACATCCGGTACGGCTCCTCCAATATCATGCTCCACCAACGTCTCATTGCTTGCCAACTCTCATGACTAAACCCACCCCAATCAAGAATAAACTATCGCGAATCGTCCACGAGTGATGCACCAACCCCATCGAGTATCGCTAAACCCGTGGTGAACCAAAACCCTGAAAACCCTTGATTTTTCAGGCAAATGAAAAAAAAAGCGATGAAATGGTGGATTTTGGCATTTCCGGCTTGCCAGTGGCCAGACGTTTGCTAAACCAACCGCCCCGCGGCGGATCCGGACAGTTCCGGTGTCGTCACGCGGTCACGCGAAATTCCCGCATATCATGGCACGTATCTTAGGCATTGAAATCCCCAACGAGAAGCGCATCGAAGCTTCTCTGCCCTACATGTTTGGCATTGGCCGCCCAACTGCGGCGAAAATCCTCGAGCACGCCGGCATCGACCCGAACATCCGCACCGGCCAGCTCACCGAGGACCAGTTGGTGCGCATCGCCCAAGTGATTCAGGCTGAGTCCATCCTCATCGAAGGCGACCTGCGCCGCGAGCGCCAGACGCAACTCAAGCGGCTGACCTCGATCAATTGTTATCGCGGGATCCGTCACAAGCGCGGCTTGCCGGTGCGCGGCCAGCGCACCCGTACCAATGCCCGTACCCGCAAGGGCAAGAAGAAGACGGTGGGCGTGAAGAAGTAATTTCCCTTAAGCACCTAGAGTTTTTCCCCCTATGTCAGACGAAGCTATCACTCCCGTACCTGCCGCTCCTGCGGTGGCCAAACCCGCCCCCGCCGCCCCCGCTGCCGCACCGGAGGCCGCTGCTGAGGGCATGCCCCCCAAGACGGCCAAGCGCGACATTTTCGCCGAGATCGGCGGAGGTGAGGAGGAAATCAAGATTCACAAGGCCAAGGGCGCGAAGAACGTTCTTCGCGGCATTGTTCACGTCACCGCCACATTCAACAACACCTTGGTCAGCGTGACCGACACGAACGGCAACTCGATCGGTTGGTCGAGCGCCGGCAAGATGGGCTTCAAGGGTTCGCGCAAAAGCACGGCCTATGCCGCGCAAGTGGTATCCCAGGACGCCTGCCGTCAAGCCATGGGCCACGGCCTCAAGGAAGCCGAAGTGCGCGTCAAGGGTCCGGGTTCCGGCCGCGAAGCCGCAGTGCGTGCCGTCCAAGGTTTGGGTTTGGAAATCCTCTCGATCCGTGATGTGACGCCCATCCCGCACAATGGCTGCCGCCCCAAGAAGGCCCGCCGCGTGTAATCCCTATCAATTTCAAATAAACAGAACATGGCACGTTACACAGGTCCCCGCGCGAAGATCAGCCGCCGTTTCGGCGTCTCCCTCTTCGGCCCGTCCAAAGCGCTCGAGCGGCGCAATTTCCCGCCCGGTCAGCACGGTGTGCGTGCCGGACGCAAAAAGAAGAGCGAGTATTCCGTCGCCCTTGGTGAAAAGCAAAAACTGCGATTCCAATACGGTGTGTTGGAAAAACAATTCCGCAAGTACTACGAGGAAGCCGCCCGTCGTCGTGGCGTCACCGGCGTGATTTTGCTGCAGTTGCTTGAGACGCGTCTCGATAACGTGTGCTACCGCCTCGGCTTTGGCAATACGCGTCAGGCGGCCCGCCAGTTGGTCAATCACGGCCACATTTTGGTCAACGGTCATTGCGTGGACATTCCCAGCTTCCAGTGCAAGCCGGGTGACGTCATCAAGGTCGGTGGCAAGCCATCTTCCAAGCAATTGGTGTTGCGCATGCTCGACCTGACACAGGCTGCATCCGTCAAGGACTGGCTCACGCTGGACCGCGACAAGATGGAAGCCACCATGTCCCGCGTGCCGGCCCGCGACGAAATTGATCCGCTCGTGAACGAGCAGCTCATCGTCGAGCTCTACTCGCGCTAATGACCCGCCGTCAGGCGAATTCATCTCCCAAAAACGTCCGGGTCGCAAACCCGGGCGTTTTTTGTGGCTTGGGGAGGGAGCGTCGGCATCCTGCCTAGCCCCATGATCCAACGTGCAGCGAGGCGCCCAGGAGATGGTTCAATAGTCCGTCATGACGTGGGGAAGAGTCCACTGTGAGGCGTAGGCGAAGACAGCGGATTAACTTTGACCTGGGGCAAATTCAAAGTAGCTTGGCGGGCGTCCACCCTCTACCTGCCACTCCCATGCCAGACCCGCTTTTCACCCCTCTTCAAATTGGAGACTTGCTGCTGCCCAACCGTCTGATCATGGCACCGCTGACCCGTTGCCGGGCCTCAGCCGGGCGAGTGCCCAACGCGCTGATGGCCGAGTACTATGTCCAGCGCAGTTCCTTTGGCCTGATCTTATCGGAAGCCACGGCGATCTCACCGCAGGGCGTCGGTTACCCGAACACCCCCGGCATTTGGTCGGCCGATCAAATCGCCGGCTGGCAACTGGTCACCTCTGCGGTGCATCAGGCAGGCGGCCGGATATTCATGCAACTTTGGCACGTTGGCCGCATTTCCGATCCGTTCTATCTGGATGGCGAGCTGCCGGTGGCACCGAGTGCTATCGCCCCGGCCGGGCATGTGAGCCTGATGAGGCCTGCCAAGGATTTTGTCACGCCGCGTGCCTTGGAAACTGCCGAGATTCCCAGCATCATCGAGGACTATCGGCGCGCTGCGGAAAATGCCAAGGCCGCCGGTTTTGACGGCGTCGAGATCCATGGGGCCAATGGCTATCTGATCGACCAATTCCTCCAGGATTCCACCAACCAACGCAACGATGCCTACGGCGGCTCGCTCGAAAACCGCGCCCGCTTCCTTCTGGAAGTGACCGATGCGGTGGTGTCGGTGTGGGGAGCGGCGCGAGTGGGCGTGCATCTTGCGCCCCGTGGCGATGCGCATGACATGGGCGATTCCAACCTCTCCGAAGTCTTCCATCATGCCGCCCGCGAACTCGGCAAGCGCCAATTGGCATTCCTCTGCGCTCGCGAATCCCATGACCTGCCAGCCCTCGGGCCCTCGCTCAAACAAGCCTTCGGCGGTGTGTTCATCGCTAACGAAAATTTCACCGCCGAGAGCGCCCGCGATGCCATTCGCTCCGGCGCGGCCAATGCGGTGGCCTTCGGCAAAGCCGCTATCGCCAATCCCGACCTCGTTGCACGGATGCAGAGCGGCGCGCCGCTCAACCCGCCCAATCCAGCCACCTTCTATGGTGACGGCCCGACGGGCTACACCGACTATCCGGCGCTCCCCGTGTAAGACGAAGGGCTAGCCATATAGGCCGGGCTTTCAGCCCTCGAATATCATGATGACGCGTAATCTTGGGCGTTGCTCAAGATTGGCATCGGATCAGAACTCATTGTTCGACACCGCTTTCGACAACGGATCGCAAAAGTGGATTCCCTAACTGTCAGCTGTGCGAGGACGAGTAACGAATCTAACAAATGTTACCGTGCGAGGACTGACCCCATCGTCCGCCGCTACAAAACGACAAATATTTGTGCGGCTGCTGGCCTGAGGGCAATTTCAGGGAATCCAACTTGCACGCAACTTTGGCCTTATTGAGGTCGAACACTGAGTTCTGAGGATGGGCCGTTGGCCCGTAAAACCAAGCCCGGAAAATTGGGCCTATTCCATTTCCTCCGAGATCAGGAACTGTGATGTTGCTGTCGTTCGGTCAAGTATTCAGCTCTCGGGCGTTCGGCGAGCGGGTCGACCGAGCTCGCCGAAGTCTCAGCCGAGCCGTCTTCAAGTCTTGTTTCTTGGGTCTCAGGCGCAGCCTCGCCAGATCAGGCTATCTGGCATTGCGGGATCAATTGCCGCCGTGCTTGGGCTCGTTGAACGGATTGACGTTGGTGCCGGCGGTTTCGCTGGGCGCGACGGAGTCGTCAGTGATGATGTCATCGAGCAGGCGCTTGATGCCTGCCTCGGCGAGGTCGCTGCGCGGATAGATGCCGCGGGCCTTGAGGAACCAAGCGAGGGCGGTGCCGGTTTGCTTGGGTGTGCGGCCCTCAAACTGTCGAGCCCGATCGAGAGCCTTGGTGAAATCGGCGACCTTTGGGGCGAGCAATTCGAGTTCGCGGCCGAGTTTGGGGTCATCGGGGAATTCCTCGCGCAGTTGGGCAAGTTGCTCCCAGGCTGCGTAGTTTTGGCCGACCTTGCCAAACTCGGCGGCCTTGCCGAGGGCCGCCTCAATCTTGACGATGTTGGTTAGGATTTGCTTGATGGCATCCTCGCGCTTGGCGTCGCCTTGGGTGACTGGAACAAATTCGTATTGGCGTTTGAAAATTTCGCGGAAGTTGCGTTCGCTCAGCAAGCGGTCGAAGTCATTGCGGGCGGTCAGTGCCGGAGCTCCATCGGTGATGAGTTTGCGGAATTCCTCGAGCTTGGGATTGGTGGGCCAAATCTCAGTGGCGGCACGGATTTTTTCGGCGGCCTTCTCATTTTCGTGAGCCAGCAGGTGGGCTTTGGCTTCTTCGATGGCGAGGTCGGAGGCGAGCGAGTAGCCGGAGATGGCACCGTCCATCTTGGAGGAAGGAAAATCCTTGGCGGTAGCCTTGAGCTTGGCTGCCAGTTCCTTGCCTTTGGTGAAATCATGCGCTTGCAGGGCTCCGTAAATCTCGTTGAGGTCGCGGGTATAGGCGAGGACTTTGAGTTTTTTCTCCAGAGGCAGGGTGGCCACCGGGCCGAGGTACTCGCCGAGGGCGAAGGCTTCCATCAGGCGCTGCGAGGCGGAGTGGAGTTCGCCGCGCTCCAGCATGAGGTTAAAGGCTTGGACGTACTTCTCGGCCTCGCGGACGGCTTCGTTAGAGAACGAATCCAGCGACGACACGGTGGGGCTCACGCCCATCGATTGGGTGAACAACTTGGCGACGTCCGAGCTCTTGTCGATTCGCAGGGCGGTATCGCCGTCCTTCCACACCTGATTGTAAAAGCGGGCGGCCATGATGACGTGTTCGAAGCGGCGCTGCATGAACCATTGCACCATATTGACCTGGTATTGGGCCTTGGTGGTGATCGTCTGGGCTTCGGTGCGCAGGATGTTGGACTTTTTGAGGGCCTCGATTTCGAGGATGCGGCGCAGGGTATCGGCGTATTTGAGCGATTGCATGCCGGCACCCGGGTTATCGGTCGAGGCGGCGGAAGTTTTCCCTCCATTTTTGCCGCCGCCCACCGGTGTGGCGGCAGCCACGCCGGGCGGCCTGTCATGGCGGGCATGCCAATCGGCCTCCATCTGAATCTCCTTTTTTTCCTGTTCGATGGTGGCGTTGAGTTTTTTCAGGCCGTTGCCGTCCTGCTTGGCGAGCATGGCGGTGTAAACGGCCTCGGCGAGGGTGGTGCAAATGTTGGCATCGCCCGGATAGGTGGCGGCGCGTGGCAACATTTTGAAGGCTTCGTAGAGGTTGGGCGAGGGCTCGTGAAATGGCGATACCGTGGCCAATATCTCCGCGATCCTCTTGCGGTATTCCAAGGTCGCCTCATCGCTCTCCGGCGGCTGGCTCAGAAATTTTTCATAGCGCGCCTTGAGCAGGCGGTTGTCACCCAGCGGGATGGCGATACCCGCCACAGTGATGGTTTCCGCCGATGGATCGAGCATCGGAATCTCCTGTCCGAGAGGACTGGCGGCGGGCTTTTGTTGGGGCCGCACCGCCGTGTCCTGGGGGGCACCGGGCTGTGCTGCGGGCTGGCCCGATGGCGGCGTGTACACCTGGCCCCAAACCGTGCCGGAAGCCAATAGGAAGAAGCAAAGATGCGGATTCATGGGAGGCTAATGCTGATGATTGTTAGAGACGGTTCACTGCGGTGGCCACGGGGATGCCGCCTTGGCGGACTTTGACGCGCATGGCGTAGCGCTGCTCGCGTTCGACGTTTAGATTGTTGAAATTGGGGGGAATTTCGATGCCGATCAATTCGTCGCCGCCCTTGGTGGAAACGCGCAGGCTGATGATTTGGCCACGGCTGGGGGTCCAGCGGAGTTTTTCATCGATTTTACCTTCGATGGAATATTCGTTGCCGCGCAGACTGTTGCCGTTCTCGAGGAAATCCTCGACGTTCAAGGTGCCAACATCGCCAAAGGAGACCTTTTTATGCTTGAACAATGACTGGCCGGCAACGATGGCCACCACCACCGCTGCGGCAATACCGATGAGGATGCCTGGATGCAAACTGGAACTAGCGCGACGGGCCATGGTGCAGTGGGGATGGAAGTGGAGAGCTGGACGGCAGAAACTTACCCACGCAAATGAAAAAATCGAGGCCTAATTCCAGATCAATCCCACTGCGGGCGGCGTGCTCCCGCCCAAGCGACGATGAGGGCCACCCCGATGTGGGCAAAGAGCGTGTAGAGGCAAGATGTTTGGAGTGAGAGCGAGGTATCGATGACAGACTTGACCGCATCATGGACCTGGGTTTGGAGGGAATCGACGGAGCCGGACCATGCCCAATAGGCCGAGATGAACGGGCGGGTGAACCCTTCGATGTTCTCCGGCAGGGCCAGCACCGCACCGGACAGAGGCAGTTGGAAACCCACCAGATAGATCGAGAGCAGCGACGCCTGCTCGGCCGTGCGCATCATCGAGGAAATGGCCAGACAGATGGCCGTCATGGAGGCGTTTACCAACAACAAGAAGCCGGCGTGTTGGAAAAACTCGCCGCGGAACGGGCCGAAAAAGTTGACGAAAAAGGCCATCCACAGCGACTGGGCAATGACCAGGCAAGCGAGAAACGCCACCTTCGAGGCGAGATAGGCCGACGGTCGCAGCCCGCCGAATTTTTCTTTTTCGTAGATTGGGCGTTCGCCGGCGATTTCGCGGGCCGAATTATTCGAGCCCATCAGTGCCAGCAGAACCACTTGGAACATGATGATGCCCGAGACTGCCGCGCCGACCTTGGCTTGGTCGGCACGCACGCTTTGCTGCTCTTGGACTTCTGCGGCGATGTCGGATTGGTGGCTGTCGGAGAAGCGGCGGATATTTAACGATGCCTTGTCACTGAAAAGGGTGACCAAGATCGGGAAGCAGATCAAGATCGCCAGTTGCAGGAAAACCTGGCCGCGATCGCGGAAGAAGATCCGCCAGCGGCGCGACAGCAACGTGACGAATTGGCTGAAAAAGCCCGGCACTGGCAGTGCCACGGGGGCTGGGCGGGTGATAGGGGGGCGCGAGGTATCGGCGGAGTCGGCGCTGGGGGCCTCACCGTCATCTGTCTCGGCGCTCTTGCTGTGGGGTTCCGAGGCGCTGTGGGGCAGGTGCAGGCTGCCGCTTGCGATGAGTATCTGGCGGTTGCGCTCCAACATGTGAAAATACGACTCGCCGTGTTTTTGCCAGGAACTTTGCCAGCGTTCAGCAGTTTGAGTTGCCAGTCGTGGATAGACTTCCTCGCTGTCCTTCACCGAAAAATAGTGGGTCAACTTCTCCGGAGGACCGTGAAAGGCCAGACATCCTTCGTGCAACACCAGTATCGAATCATATAACTCCAAATGCGCCAGCGAGTGGGTCACCGACAACACAATCCGGCCGTCCTTGCGCGATAAATCGTGAAGCAAACGGACAATTTCCCGCTCGGAGCGCGGGTCCAACCCCGAGGTCACCTCGTCACACAGCAGGATCTTCGGATCGGACACCAACTCCATCGCCAACCCCAACCGCCGCTTCTGGCCGCCGGAAAGCACCTTGACCGCCCGGTCGCTGATGCCCACCAAGCCGGCTTCCTCCAACACCCGGTCGATGCGCTGGTCCAACTCGGCGGTGTTGCGGCAGCGCACTCGCAAGCGAGTGGCAGCCTCCACCGACTCATCG
>CAIQXC010000754.1 GCA_903875675.1 Akkermansiaceae bacterium | reverse complement strand
CGATCTCTTGCGGTTGGGCATCTTGCGGCCTTCCTTGCCCTCAGCCACGCCGAGCTGCATCATGCCGCTCAGGCCGGGGATCTGTTCCACCACGTCGGGGCGGAGCTTGGCGTCAACGATGCCCTGCACCAGGTCATCGTCGGGAAGATAGTAGCCCCAGTTATAGAACAGGCAGGCCGTTAGATAGATGCCGAAGTTAAGCGCGAAGATCGTCTTGCCCCATTGCGCGCCGCCGCAGATGTCGAAGCGGGCGTCTTCCAGCGGCTTGCCGGTGTGGCTGCCGAGGATCAGATCGAAGCGCTCGGCAATGTGTTCGAGCACCGGCCGGCCCTCGAAGGTATAGGGGCCGTACTCGCCGCCGCTGAGCTTCACCCGGGCTTTCGTTAGTAAAAACTCCTTGAGCGAGCCTGCCATCACCGGTCCTGCGGCGGCGGCGTCATTGAGCCGGTCGGCTAACAAAGTGATGAGTTTGCCTTTTTGCTTCATGCCTTGCTCACCACCTCCTGAAGTTGTTTGAAGAGTTTCTCGGCTTGCGGGTTGCCCTTGATTTCGGCGAACATGGCATCCATGCCGCTTTCAATCTTGCTCTTGATGGCCTCGCCATGCTTGGCCTTGGCCAGATCCTGGTCGCGGCCCTTGAGCTGCAAGCGCACGAATTTCTCCACCGTCTCAGGATCGAAGTCCGGGCTGGAAAGCATTTTGAAAGTCCCCATCCGCAGCAGTTCCAGCGAGGCGGCGTCCCAATCGACCGCGCCCACGTTGGCCACGATGGCCTCGGCGCGGGCGGCATTGTAGGCGCGTCGCTCATCCAGGATCGGTGCAACCACCTTCTTGTAAAAGTTTGTTAGTGCAGCTGCGCTTGACTTCACACCGCACTCCACTTGCAGCCAGTCGAGGATTTCGCGGTAGCCCACGCCGTCCGCCATCATATTGACAATCTCGTCACGCTGCCCGGATTTGAGGGCGGCGTGCAAGCTGTCGGGGCGTGGCTTTTTGTTGGGCATGCGGGCTTACTCTTTGGCGCGGGCGAGGCGGGCCTGGCCGTGATCGGAAATGGTCCACTTGGTGCCGGCGTCGGCGTTGGGAATGGCCGTCACATCGCCGGAAACTTCCAGCGCGCGCAGCTTGGTCTTGATCGATGCCAGGCTCACCACCTCGGCCAACTCGATTTCAAGCGCATTGCGCAGCGGCACTTCACGTACCAGTTCAGGCGCGCGCCGGGCAAGGATTTCAAGGATGGAAACTTCAATACTCATGGAAGTTTGCGGTGGGGGGTTGGGTGTTGCATCGCGATGTCAACCAAGCGGTTCAAATTGGCAACGATCTGGTGCAGTTGTCCCTTCATCTCCATCATGCAGCCATCGGTCTTGTCGATGCGGGCATGTAGATTGCCGTTTGCAGTGCGTGCAACGGAGCGCTCGGATAACAAGGAACTCTCTAACTTTTTTAGCTCGGCTACGATGCGCGCCTCCAGGTCGGCGAGTTCGCCCTTGGTGGCGAGCTTGCCCACCACCTCCACCGAAATCGGCTGGCCTTCGATGAGCGTGGAACTCATGCGCCGCGCGCTGGCCACCGCGGAATTCTTGCGCAGCTCCTGCACGATGCCCACGGCGGCCCCGACCAGCAGGGTGCAGATGGCAATGAGCCAGTTTCCGGAAATCATCGCGTCGGTCTCGGCGAGCAGTGGCAGGAGTGCAATCATGAGTGTTTGGCCTTTCTCGCTTTGCGCGGCGGGGCACTGAGCCGCGCGGAGACCATGCCGAAGATTTGCGCCGGAACTCCGCCGGTGGGCTTGAGTCCGCTGAGGTATTGCGCGGCCTCCGCGAGTTCTTCGCGGGACAGGCGCGACACCGCCGCGTCCAAATTGGTGGCGGCGCAGATGGAGTGATAGATGGCCTCGCCGCTCACAGCACGCTTCCTTTCCGTTGGAAGTTTGCGCGGTCCGTATCGTTGGGGCTGGAACGGCCCATGAAGAACTGGAAGTGCGGTGGGTCGCAAGAGCGGCCGGTCCAGCTTCCGCCCCACTCCATGCCGAGGCTCTTGGCCTGCGCACCGATGATCTCGTGGATGTGTTGCGCCTGCGCCTGGCGCTGCGGGGTGTCGCCGTCCAGATAGATGCTTTTGCCGGCGATGATTTGGAACACGCCGAAGTCCCCGGAGATTTTGAAGTTATGCCATGACCATCCCGCCGGCACCGCATGCGCGCCGCCGTTGCAGCAGATTTTGTAAAGCTCATCTTGTTCGTCCCAAGTGCGGTAACCGGACACCATCCGGTAATCGCAGCCGAACTGCGCGGCGATGCCCTTGGCCACGCAGATGAAATGGCGGAAGGCGGGGATGGCCTTGGGGTCGAGGGTGGCCAGCAATGTTTCCGTGCTCTCATCGAAGCGGGCCTCGGCGCTGGTCATCGGCACCGCCATGGGGGGTGGGGGGATGTCTCCGTGGCGGGCTTGCAGGGCCGCCGCGATCGCGCCCCAGGTGACGAGGCCGGGGATGCCGTCGCGATCCACGCCCACCTCGCCCTGGCAGAGTCTGATGAGGTCCGGCACGTTCATTTCCTGCACCTCCAGGCGTTGATGTCGCGCTCCAGCTCTTTGTCGGACTTGTCGGACTTGTCGGACTCTTGCGGCGCGCGCAAAATCATCACCAGCGGCAGCACCACCGCAGCACAGCCGAGGGCGCAGATGATCATGGTGAAGGCGGTTTGCATAGGTGGAAAAAGCTGAAAATCTGAAACGCTGAAATGCTGAAACGAGAGGAAAATAAGAGGGAGTTTGTGGCGGGGCTTTCGGTGCGGTGTATGGCTTTCCTCGGGTTGCCCCTTGGTCTCCCTCTTAAATCATTTGGCGGGTTGCGGCGGGCCGCCGAGACCCAGCAAAAAGGCGTAGGCGTAGGCGTAGTCGGAATGGAAGATTTGGCCGGTGCCGGTGAGGTCGCCCTCGGTGAAGTGATAGATCGTGCCTTTTTCCAGGTGAACCATCGGCGGGTCATACAGGGCGCTGCGATTCAGCGAGGCGTCGCGCTTTGATACGGCCAGACAAGAGACCAGCGCGAATGGCAGCAGCAGGAGTATTTTCGGCCAGCAGGCTTTGAAGTTCGGTTTCATCGGTCTTGTCCATCCATTCCGTTAGATATGGCTTGAGTTGCAGGG
>CAIQXC010000753.1 GCA_903875675.1 Akkermansiaceae bacterium | reverse complement strand
GCCAAGGAGGCCGGCCTGCAGAAAGGTGACGTGATTCTAGCCATTGACGGCAAGCCCGTTACCAAGCTCGATGAGGTGACCGCCGTGCTCAAAGACCGCAAGGCCGGCACCATCGCCAAGCTCACTTTCCGCCGCAACCAAGAGGAAAAATCCGCTGACGTGCGGCTCATGGCCCGCAACGAAATGAGCGAGGAATTGAACCGCAACGACGCCATGAGCGGCGCGTTTTCCGAACGTCGGAGTGGCTTTCCACGCATCCTCCAGCATGACATCCTCGGTGCCAAATCCATCGTTGGCGGCCCGCTGTTAGATCTTGAAGGGCGCTGCCTCGGCATGAACATCGCCCGCGCCAACCGTGCCGAGAGTTTTGCCATTCCCGTCGAAGACCTCAAGGCCCTTGCCGAACGCCTCCTCAAGACACCCTAACCCCTGGAGCCCCGCCGCCAGATCTGCCGCCCAGTGCCGCCCGCACGCACCTGTCCAAGGGTATGGAAAATTTTTCTGATCAAAGCCATGGCCATGATTGACATCGCGGCGAGTTCCCACCACTTTCCGGGCCGAGCAAGAAATACACACATATATGTCCGACTCTTCCCCCGGCTTTCGCGAGATGAAATCAGTGGTTATCCGATTTGCCGGAGATTCCGGTGACGGCATGCAAATTGTGGGTGAACGCTTCACCGACACCAGCGTGACCATCCCCAACTCGATAGCCACCTTTCCAGATTATCCCTCCGAGATTCGCGCCCCAGTCGGTACCATCGGCGGTGTTTCCGCCTTCCAAGTCCACTTCGGCAGCAGCAAGGTGCTAACGTCCGGAGATGCGCCCGACGCCTTGGTGGCAATGAACCCGGCCGCCCTCGCCGTGCATCTGCAGGACCTCGTCAAAGGCGGATTGCTCGTCGTCAACACCGCCGCCTTCACTGAGGACAACCTCAAGATGGCCGGCTTCACCAGCAACCCGCTGGACGACCCAAGTTTGGCTGAGAACTACATTCTGGTGGCGCTCGACATCACTGGCTTGGCGCTTGAAGCCATCAAGGAGAGCACGCTGACGAACCGCGAAAAACTCCGCTGTAAAAACTTCCTGGCCCTCGGCTTCATGTTCTGGGTCTATAGCCGCCCGATCGAACCAACCCTCGATTACATCCATGCCAAATGGGGGAAAAAACTGCCCGACCTCGCCGCCGCCAACGCGGCCGTGGTCAAAGCCGGCTATTTCCTCGGCGAAACATCCGAACTCACGATTGAGCGCTACAGGGTGGCTCGCGCCGAGGTCACCCCCGGTATCTATCGGAAAATTTCCGGCAACGAGGCCACCGCTCTCGGCCTGATTGCCGCCTCGCGGCGGAGCGGGCGGGACTTGCTTTTTTCCGGTTACCCGATCACGCCGGCCACATCCGTTCTCGAAACCTTGGCGGGTTACAAGCACTTCGGCGTTACCACCGTGCAGGCCGAGGATGAAATCGCCGCCATTGGCGTGGCCATCGGCGGCAGTTACGCCGGCAAACTCGGGGCCACCGCCACCAGCGGTCCCGGCATGTGCCTGAAGAGCGAGTTCATCGGCTTGGCCGTCACCACCGAACTACCGCTGGTCATTATCAACGTCCAACGGGGCGGCCCGAGCACTGGCCTGCCCACCAAAACCGAGCAATCCGACCTGCTCCAGGCGCTCTACGGGCGCCATGGCGAAAGTCCGCTGCCCGTCGTCGCTGCCAATTCCCCATCCGATTGCTTCAGCGCAGCTTTCGAGGCCGCACGCATTGCCATCCAATATTCGACTCCCGTGATTCTGCTTACCGATGGCTACCTTGCCAACGGTTCCGAGCCATGGCTGGTGCCCGACGAGGCGTCGCTGCCGGACATTTCCAAGCCCTTTGCGGACGAATCCAAACCTTACGTCGCATTTGCCCGCGATCCGCATACCCTTGCCCGCACCCACGCCATCCCAGGTCAACCCGGCCTCGAACACCGCATCGGCGGCCTCGAGAAAAATGAAAAAGGAGCCATCAGTTATGATCCCGAGGTTCACAGTCTGATGACCGACCTACGGGCCGCCAAGGTTGCCGGCATTGCCAAGGACCTCCCGCCCATGGAGGTCAACGGACCCAAACAAGGCAAGCTCCTGGTCCTCGGCTGGGGCGGCACACACGGAGCGATCACCTCCGCCGTTGCCACTCTGCGCAGCGAAGGCCACGCAGTGAGCAGCAGCACCTTGCGCTACCTCAATCCACTGCCGGCCGATCTTGGTGATCTGCTCGCTGGCTTTGAGCAGGTCCTTATTCCCGAACTCAACAACGGCCAGCTTAAATTCCTCATCCGCGCTAATTATTTGGTCGATGCCCTCGGAATGCCCAAGGTCAAAGGCCAGCCATTCAAGATCAGTGAAATCCGCGCCCGCATTCTCGAACTCCTCAACGCCTAATCCCCCATGGACACTGCTATCCAACAACCCCTCACTGAAAACATCCCAGCCGTCCCGGAATTGAGCCGCAAGGACTTTGTTCCACCTAACGAAGTGCGCTGGTGCCCGGGCTGCGGCGATTACGCCATCCTCAACTCCCTCCAGCGTACCTTCCCCGAACTCGGTGTGCCTCGCGAAAATTTCGTCATGGTCAGCGGCATCGGTTGCTCCAGCCGCTTCCCATTCTACATGAACACCTACGGCTTTCACACGATCCACGGCCGCGCCCCAAGCGTCGCCACCGGCGTGAAAGTCGCCAACCCCGACCTCTCCGTGTGGGTGATCACCGGCGATGGCGACGGCCTCAGCATCGGTGGCAACCACCTTCTTCACTTGCTCCGGCGCAACATCAATATCAATGTCCTGCTCTTCAATAACCGCATCTACGGCCTGACCAAGGGCCAGTACAGCCCGACCTCTCCGGTGGGAACCAAGACCAAGACGTCGCCCACCGGCTCACTGGAAAACCCTCTCAATCCGGTGCTTTTCGCCTTGGGCGCGGAGGCCACGTTTGTCGCCCGCACTGTGGACAACAACCCCAAACACATGGTCGAAACGTTCAAGGCCGCCCATCAACACAAGGGGATCTCCTTCGTCGAAATCTTCCAAAATTGCGTCATCTTCAACGATTCCACCTGGGAATCCATCTACGGCAAGGAGAACCGCGACGACCAAATGCTCTTCATGGAAGCCGGCAAACCCCTGCTTTTCGGCAAAAATAAGGCCAAGGGCATCCGCCTCAACGGCCTTACCCCGGAAGTCGTCGATGCCGCCAGCGCCGCTCCCGGAGAAATCCTCATCCATCAGCCAGGCCAAGCCGGCCCGCTCTATTCTCATCTGCTCGCCACCATGGGCCAACCGGATTTCCCCACCCCCATGGGCGTCATCCGCCAGGTCGAAAAGCCCACCTACGAATCCCTCGTTCACGAACAAGTCGCTCAGGCCCAAGCGAAACGCGGCACCGG
>CAIQXC010000752.1 GCA_903875675.1 Akkermansiaceae bacterium | reverse complement strand
GACATCCAAGGTTGTCCGCCTCGAAACCCCTGCGGAAGCCACCACCAGCGCCGTCGGACTCGAGGTTTGGATCGGCGAGCACCGGATCATGATCGTGCCAGCCAGACAATTCCTGCTGGCAGATCCGCAACTCCTCGCCCGTTGCCTGGCAAAATCAGATGGCGATTCCAAAGTGGCATCCACCCAATCGATCGCTCTGGCATCCAATCCGCCGCCCCTCCCGGGATTCGCCACTCTGGCTTGGGAACTCACCTGCCACTTCGATCCAGGCTGGCGCTTCTCCACCTTCGAGCCCCAAGGCAATCGCGACGTCCCAGGCCAGCCAAAGTCATTCGGCCTGTGGATCTTCGGCGATGACAGCGGCATCGCCCTGCGCATGCGGCTTCGCGATGCCGCCGGCCGCACCTGGCAACCCGATGGCGGCAACGTCAACTGGCGCGGCTGGCACCATGTCCGCTTCGACCTCGGCCCCACCACCGCTCATTGGGGCGGCACTGGCAATCCCGTCGTCCGCTATCCGCTGCAATGGGAAGTGCCGGTCCTCTTGGACAACACATCGCGCAAATCCCTCCAAACCCGGATCCTCGTCACCGCCCCAACCATCCAACAATGACGGGCTGGCCCGACAAGTCAACAAGACCCTAGTCCATGAAGGGAGCGCACATCTTCCTCTTTCCCATGCGCCATTTCTGTTCCAAAGTCACACGATTCTCACAAACGCTCAATCTCGTCTCTGGCCAAACCGGTGATCGCGCTGATGTCTTGCGGGGACAACCCCTTCAGCTTCATGGCAAGCGCAGTTTCGCGCTGCACCTCAGAACGACCCTCAGAACGACCTTCGGCGCGCCCCTCAGAACGGCCCTCAGAACGACCTTCGGCCCGGCCCTCGGCACGCCCCTCAGAGCGACCTTCCTCAATACCTTCCGCCTTGCCATCAAGCCTGGCGGTGTCAATCTGGTTGTTGAGGCGGCTGCGATTTGAGCGGTAGGCATCGTAGGCACGCTGCTCGCTTTTGGGGAGTGATTCATACTGCAGGCGCTCCCGAACCCGGTCGATCCCCTTGGCGTGGAAATCCTCCTTCAGATCATAGTTTTTTAGGTAATATATCCATTCGTCGAGGTCTCCACCAGCATATCCAGCCGGTTGCTCTTGAGCTCTTCGGAGGCCACGTTTCCTTCGATCTCTAGCAATTAGCGAACCGTCAAATCATCCCCAAGCAGGGCCGACAAAAATCCTTCCAAAATCTCAAAATTCACCTTGTTCCTGAGCCTTTTTTTCATTGCCCAGTCGAAGCTGATCAGAGGCCGCGCGTTCATGGCTTGAACGTGGCCGAAAGCTCCCGAATAGCAAGGGCTAACCAACTAGCGTGAAATCAGCTCTTCTTTGGCCCGCAGGTCGGTGATTTGGGGATCGTAGATGTTAAACTCGATCCGATTGAAGGCGGCGAGTTTGAAGGTGGCACTGCCGAAGAGCTGGCTGTGGCCGGTGAGGGCCTCAGGGGTCATGCTATCCAGACAGATCACCAACGACGAACCATCGGCGAACCAAGCCCGCACGTCGCCGTTGCGGCGGATTGGTTCTTCGAGAGCCGCAGGCTTGAGAATGATGTTGCGCACGCGGGCAACCGGCAGCTTGACATCGGCGAACGGGGTTTTGATAGATATCATTCCATCGACGATGGAAGTCACCTCGCCACCGATGGAATCCCCGTTGCGCAGTTTCATGCGGCCGTCTGTGGCAGACTTGGG
>CAIQXC010000751.1 GCA_903875675.1 Akkermansiaceae bacterium | reverse complement strand
TTCACCCACAGGCATCAGCCATGAGCAAACGCACCTATCAGCCATCCAAGCGTACCCGCAAACAACAATTCGGTTTCCGCGCCCGCATGGCCAGCAAATCCGGCCGCGACATCCTTCGCCGCCGTCGTCAGAAAGGTCGCAAGCGTCTCATTCCCAAGGGCGTAGAGATTCAATTTGCACGTCACACCCAGCAGCATTCCTGAGCTCCTGCCCATCTGCCGCCACGGGTGCCCCATGCACCCCAGCCATGCGCCTACCGCGGAAATGCAGCATCACCCGGCGGGCCGATTTTGCCCGTGTCAAGACGCTCGGCCAAGCCAAGGCCGGGCGCTTCGTTATTGTGAGCACCCTTGCCGATGCCTCTCTGGCTTCTTTGAGAACCGGCTTCATTACCACCCGTCGCAGCGGTAAGGCTCACGATCGCGTCCTGCTGCGGAGGCATTTTCGAGTGTTGGTGCAAGCCCACGCGCCGGAGTTTTTGGACATGCGCCGGTTCCTCATCACCATCGCCCGTCCCGGTGCCTCCCAGGCGACCTTTGCCGAACTCAAGGCCGATTGGTTCAAACAGGCCAAACGCTTGGGCCTTTTTCCCCGCCCCGAAGAAAAACGTGATCTCTAACTTGGTCAGCAAAGCCATCCGCATCGCGATCCGCGTTTACCAGCGCGTTCTCAATCCCATGCTCAAAGTGGCTGCTGGACCCGCCGCAGGCTGTCGCTTCGCCCCGACCTGCTCGAACTATTTCCTCCAGGCCGTCGAAATTCACGGCCCCCTGCGAGGGTCGTGGCTCGGTATTTGTCGGATTTTCCGCTGTCATCCTTGGGGGGCTTGCGGTTATGACCCGGTTCCGCCGCCGCCGGACTCGACAAGCGGCCCCGCCAGCAATTCTCGTCATGGTTCCCACCTTCATCACTAATCCCCTTTCCCAATTCACTTATGTATGACCGAAAAACTTGGGTTGTCCTCGCTGTCTGCGGCTCGTTGTTAGCCGTCGGGCTGGTACAATCCAACAAGAATGCCCAAATCAAAGCCGTCCAGGAACAGGCGCGCCTGGAAGCCCTGGCGAAGGATCAGCCCGCTCCGGGGACAGCGCCCGCCGACCCCACTGCGGCACCCGTCACGCCCGGCCTAATCGTCGATCCGCCGCCGCCACCGGTGGATGAGGAGTTTGTCACACTGGCGACCGACAAGGTGCTGTTCACCTTTTCTAACATAGGGGGCGGGATCAAATACGCCGATTTCAAAACCGAGTTCCAAGTGGGTAAAAAATCCGATTTGGTGCGTGTCAACGAGCGGGGAGGGGGGCCCATTGGCGGTCTCGCAGGGGCCGAGGAGACTTTGGAAAACTTAAGTTACACGTACCTTGAAGCCGAATCCGAGCCTGGGCAAAAGGTCGTCTATGCGGCCAAGCTCGCCGATGGTCTGCTCGTCAAAAAGTCGTTCAAGCTCGTGGCATCGAGCGAGCCGGGCGCTCCTTATTTGCTGGACTTCGACCTGGCATTTGAGAACTCGTCAAGCGGCCCGCTCAATCTAAAAAAGTACAGCATCTATGCCGGAGAGGCGGCACCTCTCTATCAATCTGAGATGCCGGATTGGACCGGCATGTTTTGGCTGGAAAACGACTCGATGAGTTTCACCAAGGCCTCAAGTTTCAAGGGCGGTATGTGGTCATCGGAGACGTCGATGTTCAACAGTCCGGCGGGTAAGAAAATCCAATATGCCGGGGTGACCAACCAGTTTTTCGCCACCGCCATCCGCCCCAAAGAGGCACTCGAAACCACGGCCTGGGCCAAACCGTCCCAAATCAAACTCAAGGACGGTGCTGCGCCGCTCAAAGCGATCCGGGCGGGCCTGCGCCTGCCGGATGCCGCCCTCGATTCAAACGCAAAAAAATCCTTCTCCTGCCGGATCTTCGTCGGCCCGAAAAATAACAAGGTCCTCCAAAGCATGGGCAATGGCTGGGGCGAGTTGATGCAATACGGGTGGTTCTGGATAGTTTCAGTCACCCTCAACCGGACGCTCAACTTTTTCCACGACTGCCTTGACGGGGTCGCCAAGGATTGGTCGTGGGGACTCGCCATCATCTTCCTCACCATTGTCGTCCGGATGGTCATTTGGCCGCTCCATGCCAAGTCCACCCGCACCATGAAACGCATGAGCAAGCTGCAGCCGGAAATGGCCAAGCTGAAGGAAAAATTTGCCGACGACCCGGCCAAGCTCAACACCGAGACGATGGGGCTCTATCGGAAGTATGGGATCAACCCGCTGGGTGGCTGTCTGCCGATGTTCATCCAAATCCCGATCTTCTTTGGTTTTTACAAGATGCTGCAATACGCGGTGGAGTTACGCGGCCAAGGGTTTCTTTGGGTGCCTGACCTTTCCCAGCCGGATACTTTTGCCACTCTGGCAGGGGTGCCTATCAACATCCTGCCAGTGGTGATGGCCATCTCCAGCTTCTTCCAAATCCGGATGACGCCCAAGACCGGAGACGCCATGCAGCAGCGGATCATCATGTTCATGCCCTTCATGTTCTTGTTCTTCTGTTACAACTTCGCCTCCGCCCTCGCCCTTTACTGGACCACCCAGAATATCTTCTCCATCGGCCAAACGTGGCTCATGAGCCGCATCCCCGAACCCGAACTCAAACCCCGCAAGGACTCCGGTAAAAAGAGCTGGGTCCAACGCATGGCCGAAACCCAGGCCGCTGCTCAAAAACAACGCCAACTGGGCAACTCCGGCTCCCAAACCACGCCCGATTCCCAGAAAAAGCGTCCCCCGCGCACGGGGGGCTAGTCGGAAGGTGGAAGGTCTATAATTTTCGATCTTCAATCTCTTCAAACACCCCGCCGCCCAGCAGCTGGCCGCCATCGTAAAACGCGCAAATTTGCCCGGCGGCGATGGCCCGTTGCGCCCGGTGGAAAATAAGCTCCAGTTTCCCATCGTCGCGTGGCACCAACTCGGCGGCTTCCGCTCGCGACCGGTACCGCGGTTGCGCTTCCACCCGCCGGGCGGTGTTGAACGGACCTGCCAACCCCGACACACTGCCGATCACGCAGTGCCGCGCATACAGGCCCGGCGAATCCATCCGGTCCCAGCCGATGACCAGTTGGTTCTTGGCTTGATCCTTGCCGACCACCACATACGCCATGCCCTCCCGTGGCGAGGCCACCCCGTGTCCCTTGCGTTGGCCCAGCGTGTAGAGGTGCAGGCCGCGGTGCTCACCCATCACCCGCCCTGTGGCATCGACGATTTGTCCGACCGAATCCGGCAGATAGTGGCGGAGAAAATCGCTCATTTTCACCTGTCCCAGAAAGCAGATTCCCTGACTGTCCTTTTTCTCCGCCACCGGCAGGGCGAAGCGCCTGGCCACTTCCCTCACCTGCGGTTTGAGCATTTCACCGGTTGGAAACAGCCCGTACCCGGCCTGTCGTTGGGTCATCATCGATAAAAAATAACTCTGATCCTTGTTCGGATCCGCTCCCCGTAGAATCACCGCGCTGCCATCTGCCAACCGCCGCTTTCGCACGTAATGCCCCGTCGCCACAAAGTCGAATCCTTGCCCAAGCGCATACTCAAGAAATACCCCGAACTTCATTTCCCGATTGCACCATACGTCTGGATTTGGCGTGATCCCTGAACGATACCCATCAATCAGGTAATCCACAATCCGCTGGCGGTACGCCTCAATCAAATCAATCACCCGAAACTCAATCCGCAGCGCCTTCGACACCGCCCACGCGTCTGCAATATCCTGCTCCCACGGACAATCCCCCGGAATTCCCTCGGCGTTCACCCAATTCTTCATGTACCCGGCCACCACTTCGTGCCCCTCCTCCACCAGCAATGCCGCCGCCACAGAGCTGTCCACCCCGCCCGATAGTCCCACTAACACCTTCGCCATGCCGCTATTTTGCCCATCCTCGCTCTCTTTAACAAGCTCCTAACTCACAAGCAGCAGCAAAGCGGATCTTTCTCATCAGCACCCGAACCCGGCGCTGGCCGACGGCGGCGCTAACCTCAGATAAAATTTGGCGGGGCACAAGTTTCAGGCGAGCCGAAAGGTG
>CAIQXC010000750.1 GCA_903875675.1 Akkermansiaceae bacterium | reverse complement strand
GGTCAGTCCTCCTGAGTAAGTCGCTGTAATCCGTTGATTATCAATGCTTGAAATTTGAGGCTTTTCACAATTTTTCAGATGAGTCATGCGGCGACTTACTCTCCAACTCTATCCGCCCACCCGGCGGTTGCTGCTCGCATAGTAACATTTGTTAGAAGCATTGTGCTTCCGCCCGCAGCCGACTGTTAGGCAATCCGACTTGCTCGCTCCGAGGTCGAAAGCGAGGTCGAACACTGAGACTCCCTTCGGTTACAGTGCAGGCGGGCCTGTCTGCCGCGCCGCTACGCTCTGCGGCGCAGGCGGGCGAGCACAACTTGCGGCGGAAGTTTGCAACAAGCGGATAGGATCGGCTGAATGATCCACGACCGGCACGATCCGTTTGCGCTTCCCGTTGGGTGAGGGAGCGCGACGCGGTGGTAGATGGATGTGTCCGGCGCGTTCCAGCTTCAGCAACAGCGTGCGGGCCGCCATGTCCTTGATCCTGCCTTGCGCGTCACGCCAGTCCCGGCGGTGGCAAAGTTCAACGCTGAGCCGAGACCGGCACCAGTCCGGGTGTTCGTCGAGCAATCCCCGGATCAGACCGATGTCAGCACCATCCAACTCACGCCCTTGCATCACCCTAATACTCGTCACGCCACGCAAGATGCGGCATGCATCCCGCTGAGTTCAGCAAAAAAAATTCTCGCTGGCGCACGTGGAATGAAAATCTACTCTGCAGTCAAGGGTAGCCTCGTGATGAGGCTACCTGAGTAGTAACCAACGGAGAATGAATCGAACCACACCTGCGCGATGGCAGCACAAAGTGATGTGGTGATTGTAATGAGACGACGGCCGGGGATGACGCCTGGGGGATTGTCACGAAAGGATCAGGCTACCGTATGCCTTCGACATCTGAAAGACAGGATCTTCGCACGTAAATGAGTCCTTGGCAATCCAATCAACAACCCTTATGTTTCACCCGTGACCACGACCGAAAAAGAGGCGCTCCGCGCACACGTCGCCCGCTGGGAACGCGCCGCGCCGCTGCTCCAACAAGTCCGGGATGAGGACATCCGGGCGGCGGATACGGCACAGTCCATGAAGATTTTCTCGGGAAGCGCGACGTGGGCGGTGACTCACCGGCCGGCAGATCCTACTTCGGGACTGGTGGAGCAACAGCGTTGGTTCATGAAACTGCGTCACTGCCAATGAACGAATTGACATCCCTGGCATTGGAGCTCCAATCGTTCTGCGAGCAACGAAACTGGCGGTTTTGTTTGATCGGTGGCCTGGCAGTCCAACATTGGGGCGAACCGCGATTCACCAAAGATGTCGATATGACCCTGCTCACGGGCTTCGGCAATGAGGAGCCGTTCATTGCCGAATGGCTTGCAAGCTATAAATCCCGCGTGCCTGATCCTGCGAGCTTCGCTCTCTGCAATCGAGTGCTCTTGTTGCGTTCCTCCTCCGGCATTGGCATCGACATCGCCCTCGGCGCACTACCCTTCGAGGAAAGTGCGATCGCCCATGCCAAACGGATCGAGCTGGAGCCAGGCGCTTATCTCAGGATCTGCAGCGCCGAAGATCTTATCGTCATGAAAGCCAGCGTTTCCGGTGGAATCCTGCGAATGGCCGGGAATCACCCAAACGATGGTGACCAGCGCCTATTGCTTGATGCAGAGCGGGTGACTGGCAGGGAAGTGTTTCCCGACGCATTCCAGATTGAGGCCAGACTTGGCGGCAATCCTGGCGGCGAGGGCGCCTATCACGTCGGAGTTTCCGTGGGCAATGTCAGGGTTTGTTTCATCCGGGCTACCCGTCTGGAGGGTTCCGCATCGAGCGTGTGGACAATCACAGGCCACTCATTGGCAATACCGCGATGGGCTTCGATCCGCCCGCTGGAAAATTGCTGCGCTTGCATCTGGACGTGCAACGCTGCCCGAGTGGCGACGTCGAGATCCAAGCGGTGCTCTCTAACGGCGGCCCGACCTTCCGCAAATCCGTCGTTCTGGCTGCGGGCGAGATCGGGAAGCTGGACCATATCGGGCTGGACCGCAGTGGCAGGACCGGCGGCGACGGGTTGTTCGACGATTTTGTTCTACACTTGGGCGAGCCGTGACATTGGCGGGCATCCGGATCGATCCAATGCACAGTGTCAACTCTGCGGCAGACTTGTTTCCACGAAGGCAATGCCCAGCGCTGCTCCTATCAATCGTCAAAAAAATGCGTCCGATCCCGATGACAACCCATCCCTCATTTCCCACCTCCACACCCGCCAAGACGCCCATGTGGATCGCCTTGATCAGTTGGGCGGCAGCCCTAGGCGCTTGGGCTGCAACAGATCTCACGGTGGCACTGCCGCAGGGAGAAACTCTTCTAACGGACGTAGGACTCTACCGCGTCGGTTGGCAGTCCTATGGCGGGCACGTTCACTGGATGCCGCCTTCATGGAGCGGTGAGGCGGATCCAGAAAGCGGTATCGTCTATCAGGCAAAGCCGGGTTTTCTCGGGCGCGAGGCGTTGCTGATGCATTCGCCGTGGCGCGTGCCAAGTGGCCGGACGTGGGTCGAATACCGCTTGGCCCTGCCACCCGTCACCCCGCTCGCGCTGTCGTTCGGACTGGCGATGGATCCTAACAGCATGCTTCCAGGGAAAAGCGATGGGGTCACATTTTCGTGCACGTTGGTAGGAAAATCCGGGGAGCGCGAGTTGCTGCGCCAGCACTGGGCAAAAGGCGTTTGGGAGGACCATGCCTTTGATCTATCCGCCGAGGCTGGCCAAACGGTCACGCTGAGGCTGCAGGTGGAGCCGGGTCCGGCTAACGATTCAGGCTGGGATTTTTCCTACTTTGGTGCACCCAAGATCACGGTGGGCAGCGGCGGTTCCCAACGGGCGGCGCTGGTCGGACGCATGCTGGACTCCAAGGCCTGGAAGGCGACGGCGGCAGCCGACAT
>CAIQXC010000749.1 GCA_903875675.1 Akkermansiaceae bacterium | reverse complement strand
GTCAAACCTAAGATCCTCGCCTTCACTGACAGTTAGCAATAGGATCTTCACCCCTTTGAGATCCACATCGACGAGCAGCGGCTTGTCGCCGGGCTTCAAGACTGGGCTTTCAAACAAGTTCTTGCCGTCGCCAGTGAGCTTGAAAGACACGCTGCCCTCGGTGGTCGAGCCACTGCTGTCGTCGATGCCAACCATCGCCTGAAACCGGGTGGCACCATTGACGCGGACATAGAGCGTCATGGGCGCATGCGTCCCGAGGCCATGCTCGAACTTCCGGCCCGCGATTGATAGAGGTTGGCCGCGAACGGATTTGTTAACCTGCGGGCTGCCCCAGCCTTGGCTGATCTTGCCTGGGTTCAGCTCGGTTAGATAAACGGATTGGGTGGATGCTGAGACATCTCCTGAAAGCCGTGGAATAATTAGCAAAACGCTGAGGAAAAATTTCATAAGATTGCTAGAATCGAGGGGGGGTAGGTTTATGGCGCTGGCCACAACCACCGGGCGCTTGTGGGAAACGCCCGGTGTTGCGGTTAGCAGAAATGTTGAGACTCAATGGGGAGTCACGACCAGGCGGACAAATTGCCTGCCCAGACCGGCGGCCACCGAGTATGTTAGATTGCCGCCCGCAGGGCTGGGCTGCGGCACGACGGGCACCCAGGTTTTGAGGTCGGACGAGCTTTGAACCTCATAGCTGCCGCTGAAGGTCTCGCTCATCGGCCAGGTGATATGGTGACTCGCGTCGAGGCCCGGATTGGTGGCCAGACCGGCCGCGCCCATGAAGTAGGCGATGCCGTTTTGCACCCCGTCATGGTTGTAGTCCTCACTCGGGGACTGGCCGGGCGCGTTGGTGAGCGCCCAGGTGGCGTAGTCGTTAGCGCCAGCGATCGCGATCCCGAACTTGGTGCCCAAGGAACTCTGCAGCGTCGAGCGCTTGGCATCGGAAATAGCGGTCTTGTAAACATAGACGTCGCCAATGTTGCCGTTGAATGAGGTGGGCCCGTCCTGCGCATCGGTGCCAACGCCAATCTGATGGAACGAGCCTGTTAGGAGTGCATAGGGATTGCTGCCGAAGGCGGTCCCGGACCAGACCCCGGCACCGTCCTGATAGAGATTGCATGAGCCGTCCAACTGCACGACGAGGCTGAGAATGGTTTTTCTTCCGTCGGCGAGAAAAACTCTGGTGCTCTGGAGAGCTCCTTTGCGTTTGACGACGACTTCGCCGGTTTCGGTGTTCACGCCCAGGACCAGGCCGTCAAAATAGAGTCCAACTATATCGTGCTCCGCGGAGCTGCCCCACAAGAAGTTGACATTTGAATTGGCCTTCAAGATCGGTTGCACCACTGCCACGATACTGACACCGCTGACGGGCACTCCGTTGGCGAGGGAGGGGTCTTCAGGTAGGCCGGTGAGTTTGTAACCATCGCAGAAGGTATAGGCATTCTGGTCCTGTGCGCCGATGAGCAGGCCACGGTCAAAGTGCAGCCAGTTGATGCCATTCACGGCGGCGATCGTCGGGACCCCCTGGCTTTGATTGGCCGGAGTGACCAAATTGTAGCCTGCGGGGTGGCTCAGAGGCCAGGAAGGAATCGGCGAGTCCGGCGTGTTGGTGCTGAATTGATCCACAGTGGCGATGAACAACACATCCCACTCCGGAACCACCACCAGCGTCATGTTGAGATTCGTCACCGGGCTGACGGCGACGGTGAAGGGGGTGTCCGATGATAGGGCATAGCCGGCAGCCGAGGCGCAAGCATACCAGGCGGCCGGAGGCAGGGATTGCGTGTAATAGCCACCGGCATCGGTGGTCGCAGTCGCATAAGGACTCACCGATGCCAGGGGCGTGGTCTTGAAGTAAACCGTCGCGCCTGCGATGCCGTTCGTGCCGTTGGTGATACGGCCCGAAACATTCTGCGGCGGCAATTGGGGGCTGATCTCAATATAGTCCCAATGAGGGCCCCATTCGTTGGGAGGAGCGTAGATGGTGATGGTATTGTTGCCGGCAACCAGGGGCACCGTTCTGGTGACTTTCAGGTAAGTCCCCCCGGGGCACCACAGCGGCACATGAGGTCCGACCAGCGGAGCGGGCACGCCGTTCACGCTGACGTAGGAGTTGCGACCGCCGTCCCAAGGGTCGTAGTAGCACACGCTCAGATCGTAGTTGCCGGCAGTAGCCGCGTTGATGTTGTTGAAAGTGATCCCACCGTAGATGCCATAGTTGCTTTTCGCCACACGCGCCCCTCCCGAGGCGGCACCGTCACCTATGACTCCGCAGTTGACCCTTGTATTGCCGACGGCTTCCGCTTCGTAGCGGGTTGTCGGCAAAGTGACGGCCGCAGCGAGCAACAAAGTGAACGGGTTATTGGTCACGTCGTTGCTGGCGACGTGCAGAGCCGCCGTCCGGGTGCCGACTGCGGTGGGGGTGAAGGTCACGACAAAGGCGCTGCTGGCGCCCGCCGCCAGGGAACTTGGGGGTGCGGTGGTAAGCGCATAGTCTGCGGCGTTGGTCCCGTTCGTCGTCACCGCGATGCCGCTGAGAGCAACCGAGCCGGTATTTCTGATCGTGAAGGCCAGGGGCACGGCTTCTCCAGTTAGGGAGGCTCCGAAGGCAATCGTGCCGGAGCCATTGGTTAGGACGATGCCACTCGGTTGCTCCACCACGATGAGCGCAACGGCATTTCCCAGATTGGTTGAAGGATAGCCGTTCCAGAGCGGCGTGGTGAAGCCGCTGCGGTTGTCGTAGTATTGCACGCTGAAGCCGCTGGCGGCCGCGATGAAGACGTCGCTACCCATGGCCGGAGCATTGCCCATGAAGAATGCGCTCGCCAGACTCGGGCATTGGGCGAAGGCAGCGTTGCCGATGGTGGTGACACTGGCCGAGATGGTGACGCCGGTTAGGTTGGCGCATTGATGGAAAGCATGGTCGGCAATGCTGGTGACACTGGCGGGGAGGGTGTATGAACCGGTCTTGGCACCCGGATATTGAACCAGGACGGTTTGGGCTTTGTCGAAGAGCACCCCATCCACACTGCTGTAATTGACATTGGCACCAGCCACCATGATCGCCGTCAGAAGGGGGCAATCCGCAAAGGGATACATCCCGATGCTGGTGATGCCCGCGGGGATGGTGACGCTGGTGATGCTGGAACAGGAAGCAAACGCATGGTCGGCGATGGCGGTGACTGGCAGGCCGTTGATCGTGCCGGGGAGGTTCACCGAACCGCCAGTGCCGGTGTAGCCGATGAGGGTGGCCGCGCCGCTCGCAACGGTGTAAGTGAATGGCGGGGGGGGAATCACGCTGAGGGAAAAGGAACTGGACGCGGTGAGAGAGCCGTCGCTAACGGTAAGGACGATGGTGGCCGCTCCTGTGGGCCCGGGCACCGGCGTGGCGGTGACGGTGCGGTTGGCACCACTGCCGCCGAGGACGATGTTGGCATTCGGCAGCAAGGTGGTGTTAGACGAGGTTGCCCTCACCGTGAGGGAAGCCGCAGGGACGGCAAGATCGGCGACGGTGAAGGCGAGCGGGCCGGTGTTGGTGTTCACCACGATGGTTGGGTCGGCAAGGCTGCTGATGGTGAGCGGAGAATTGTTAGACACGGCGGCCAGATCGAGCCGATAGAACTGATTGAGATCTTCCGTGCCGGCGATGCCGACGGTATAGGTGCCGGCCTCCAGCGTGCGAACCAAAGACCTCGTGGTGCCGACTCCGGCCGCATTGACGGTCTGGACCGGCACCCCGGAGGCATTGTACAACACCATCCACAAGGCACTTTGCCGGGAGGATTCGAAGGTCCGCCGGGTGCCGCCTTCCGGCGCGAAATCATAGGTGGGACCGACCGGAGCCACGCTGACCCGTAAGTCGCAACGCTTGGTGACGGTGAACTTGAAACAATCCGTGTCGCTGGTGCCGTCGATGCTGCGGAAATCGATCTTGTCGGGTGCGATTGATAGACCGACGATGTCGGTGCCGAGTGCCCGCGTCCCATCAGTTAGATCACCAAGATTTTCGGCGCTTGCCAGCGTGTCATTGCCGCCGTTTCGCTCCCATCTATCGCCATACATCCGGTGCATTGCATAGACGTCGTCGAACTGCGGGCCGTTGCCATTGCGGAAACCGGTGATGCTGCCATAGTGGTTGGTGGCACTGCCGTATTCGATGGTGGTGGTCGAATTCTCGTAAATCTGTTGGTGCCCGAAGCCGATGGCGTGACCTGTTTCGTGCATTGCCATATCGAGCCAATCGCTGTAGGAGGGTGGGTTCGGGCCAGTGTTCAGGCCCATGTTGAGATGGACGACGGCGGCAACGCCTTGGCCGGGACCGTTGGCCCAACCACCGCCCCACCAATTCTGCTCCGCCACCAAATCGCTGCCGACAAGGCGGATTTCCCCGCGCACTCCCGCAATGGCTGGCGTGGTCTCTGCGGGGAGAGCTCCGTCGTCGGGGCTGGCAACAAGTGCGAGTCCGGAGACCGCTCCGATCCGGTTGAAGGTGAACGTGAACATGTCCGCGTAATTGGCACCGCAGCGGGCTTTCAAGCTCGCGTTCAGGGTGTTGTAGGTATCGCCGGGGTAACCGATCCTGGGGCCGTCGGGCACGATGCTCCAAGCCACCTTGGTGGGATCGCCGCGGTGGACCGAGGTGGTGTCGAGGGATAGCGGCGCACGCCAGCCGCCGGTGTCGTTGAAATTGAGGGCGAAGGCCGGAGGAGCGAGCGCCAGCAAGGTAGCGGCGGGCAAGGCGAGGGCACTGCGGGCCAACGCGGAGATCGCGGAGATCGCGGAGATCGCGGAGGAGTGGTGTGAAGCTTTGGGCATGATGATATCGTTAGACTCTTGTGTGATTGCGTTTTGGCGGGCGTCCTCGTGGGTCATGGGGAAGAACTCACTACGCCTGCCGCATGGACGGTCCGACGTGGAGCCGACCGACAATGCCCGACTGGGAGCTGCAAGGCAATGGACGCTGCGGACTTTGATATGGACAAAACGGACAGCGATGGAGGGCTACCGCAGACTTTGATATGGACAGAACGGACAGCGATGGCAGGCTGCCGCCATGAGTGACCGCATCGTCAGCCGCGTCTTGCCATCCGAAATCACGAGCGAACCGGCCTTTGCCAAGCAAGCCCGTGCCTACAAGGACTGTTATCGCTGGTGGCTGAGCGACGAGGACCGCCAACGCTGGCTTGGTGCCCGTGTGCCCCTGCTGGCCGCCTTGCGCGTATTCAGCGCCGGCATTTTCATTGAGGCGCATGGGCACACATGGGAACGCGCCGATCTGTCCGAGGGGATTCTCAAATACTGCACCGAGGGGAGAGGCTTTTACCAGCAGGATGGCGGACAGTGGGAAGTCGGCCCCGGTGACCTGCTTTACTGCCCGCCCGGAACCCATCACCGTTACTGGGCCGACCCAAGCCAGCCATGGTCGGTGTATTGGATGCACCTATCCGGGGACCGGCTTGCGGATTATGAGGGGTTCCTCGGTCTGATCGAGCGCGGCCCGGTCCGCCACATCGGACTCCACGAGAACATCATCGCGGAGTTCATCCGCTTGGTCATCCAACATCCCCACTCCAACAACGAAACCGACTGGTTTAGCATTCAAGCCAACGCCGTGGGCATTCTCGGGCGCATCGCCGAATTACCCCTCAATATTGCCACGATTTCCGCCGCCTACGAGCCGATCCAGAAAGCGATCGCCCTCATGCGTAACGCTCTGGATCAACCGTTCGACCTCGCCCGGCTTGCCCGCCAAGGCGGGTACGGCAACCGCCATTTCAGCCGTCAATTTCACCGGGTGACGGGCCTGACGCCGCGCGATTGGTTCATCCGGCAAAAGATGCAGCATGCACGCACCCTGTTGACGCTGCCCAACATGATGGTCAAGGACGTCGCCAACCGGCTCGGCTACGATGACCCACTGTATTTCAGCCGGCTCTTCAAGCGCACCGTCGGCGTTTCCCCAGCGGAATACCGCAGCAACATGAGTGCCAGGAATCTGCTGTTAGGGTGAGTGCTCCTGCGGCTCATTTCTGATTTCTCGGCCCTTTGCCAGGTCTTTTCATGGGAAATCGGGATTCGCCTTTATGAGTTACTGTCGAAGGCTCAGCCCACCATGTCCTTAAGTTTCTTGAGCGGCCGGACTTTCACGGCTGTGGACGCGGGCTTGGCCTTGAACGTCACCTCCTCTTTGGTGAAGGGATTGATGCCTTTGCGCGCTTTGGTCGCGGGTTTGCGCACACTGCTGATCTTGAGCAGGCCCGGCAGGACGAATTCACCGGCGGCATTCTTGACCAAGTGCGCCTCGATGACCTCACCAAGACTGTCGAGGACTGCGGCCACCTGCTTGCGGCTGAGTGCCGTGCTGGCGGCGATTGCGTCGAGGATCTGGGTTTTGGAATACTTGTCTTTCATCGTTGTTTGTTTGGTGGCCATGCCCCGAAGGAGATTGGGTCAGCGGCGGAATGTCAAGGTTGGCGGCGTGTTAGCGGCGGATAATTCCTGGCACCCATGCATGCCTCTCGTATCCCTAGTGAGTGCCCAAAAAAGAAGGCGACCCACAGTAGCAACGAGGCAAACAGGTATCTGGGTCTCTGAATCCACGCTTGAAGCGCCACATCCGCGATCACGTGGCGGACGGGCGAGAATCCTGAGCTGCCTCGCTTACTCGCCGCCGCTGCCTTCCTGGGCGGGCGGGCCGCTCTCGAAGCGCATCAAATTGGCGATGAAGGTGAGCGGGATGTGGCCGGTCTCGCCATTGCGGTTTTTGGCCAAAACCAACTCAGCCTTGCCCTCTTCGGCGTCCTTTTCCTCCTGGCTTTCCGCATAGTAAGCCGTCCGATAGAGCAGCCCCACCAAGTCGGCGTCTTGCTCGATGGCACCGGATTCGCGCAGGTCAGACATCCGGGGCACGCCGAGGCTTTTGCCGGTCCGGCTTTCCGGTCCGCGGTTGAGCTGGGCGAGAATGATAATGGGAATGGACAACTCCTTGGCCAGGCCCTTGATGCCGGCGGAAATTTCGGCGATTTCCCGCTCACGCGAGTTTTCCGCCTGGCGGGTGCGGGACTTGAGCAATTGCAGGTAGTCGATGGCGATAAACTGGATGTTTTCGTCGCGTTTTTTCCGCCGTGCCTTGGCCCGCAACTCATTGATGGAGATGCCCGCCGTGTCGTCGATGAACAACTTGGCAGCTGCCGTTTCCAAGGCCGCCCGTTGCACGCGCTGCAAGTCACCTTTGTTAGGGGTATAGCCACGCGAGAGTTGGCTGACGGCGAATTTCGACTTGGAGAACACCAGTCGCTGGACGAGTTGGAAGGCGCTCATTTCGCAGGAGAACACCATTGAGGGCTGGGACAGGTTGATGCAGATGTGTTCGACAATATTCATCATCAGCGAGGTCTTGCCCATGGAGGGGCGTGCTGCGATGACAAACATTTCCCCCGGCTTGAGCCCGCCGCTCTTGCGGTCCAACTCCTCGAATCCGGTGGAGAGTCCCTGCGCTTTGCGTTCCCCGGCCAGCATCGCTTGAAACTGTTCGAGCACCGCGCCCACCGACTCCTTGAGGTTGTGCTCGCGGTTCGCTTCAGCCCCCTCGCGGATGGCCAGTACTTTCGCTTCCACCGTGTCGAGCAACGAGGCCACCTCGTCCGGCGCATCGTAGGCCTGCGCGATCGCCTCGTTGGCATTCTGGATGATCGATCGCAGGACAAACTTGTCCTTCACCAATTGCAAATGGTGACGGAAATGCCCGGGACTCGGCGCGTAGGTGTACAGGTCAGTTAGGGTCGAGGGACCGCCGACCCTGTCCAACAACCCCCGGTCCAGCAGGCGCTGGACGAGCGACACGAGTTCGATGTCGCGGCCGTCGGCAAACAATTCCAGCAGGAATTCGAACAAGGTTGAATGTGCCGGCAGATAGAAATGGTCCTTGGTGAGTTTTTCTTCGATAGCCACGCCGAGGTACTCCTGCGGCTCCTGCAACATGGAGGACAGCAAACTTTTTTCCGGGCCCAAGGCATGCGGCAGCGCCCGGGTGACATCATCGACCGCCGAAGCCCCCTGTTGAAGGGACGCCGGAGGCGATGGAGAATTGAAGGATTTTGGTTCGTCGGCCATGCAGGCAACCACCCTGCTAAAATCTCCCGCCCCGGTCAATCTTGGTACCCGGTGAGCAATAGGTGAATAACTGTGAACAAGTCCGCATGCGCCTGATTTCCAAGGCTTGCACAACTCTGGAAATTCCTCAAAATATCCGCATGCGTGCACTGGTTCAACGGGTCCTCGAAGCCTCCGTCACGGTCGATGGACGGCAAATTGCCGCAATTGGCCACGGCTTGCTCATTTTCCTCGGCGTCGAGGAGCGCGACGATCCCGGCGACGTTGCCTGGCTAGCCCCCAAACTCGCCAAAATGCGCATTTTCGCCGATGCCGACGGTAAAATGAACCGCTCTGTCATTGAGGCCGGGGGCCGCGTGCTGGTGGTGAGCCAATTCACACTTCACGCCTCCACCCACAAGGGCAACCGCCCGTCGTTTATCCGCGCCGCCGCCCCCGATCTCTCCCAACCCCTTTACGACGCCTTCTGCAGCACCATCCAGGCCGAACTCGGCCAACCCATCGCCTGCGGATCGTTCGGTGCCAATATGCAGGTGGCTCTCGTCAACGACGGCCCGGTCACCGTCCTCGTCGATACCCGTCAGCGGGAATAATCTGGCATGTGATTCTGACAGCGGAACGAGACTAGCCAAAAATGAGTTTACTGGGGTCTGACAGAATTCGGCGGGCCGAGGGTTTCCTGTTCGAAATCGCCGCGGTCAAGGCGCTCTGCGATGATCTGGATTTCATGACGGACGTCGGCCAGCAGCGGTGCGGCGAGAAGTTTCGGCAGCAATTGCCGGTCGTAGGGCGTGAGCGGGCTGGGTGCGGCGGAGGGGCGCCAGGCCATTTGGAATGCCAGAACGCGGCGCGGGGTGGCTTCACGGAGTTTGAGCAAGATATGCCAACCCGCGGGGTCGGTATCGCCGAAATGATAATGGGGCAGGCTGGCGGGGAGCTTTGCTAACAAATCTCGGACGGCCTGGGTAGGAAACGAGGTGGCCGCCAGCAGAGTGCGGTGGTCGCCATTGGCAGCGGCGAATTGACGGAAGGTGGTCTTGCGGTTTTCGATGGTGAGCAGGTGCCCGGCGCTGGTGGAGATGGCTGTGCAGCGGGCTAGATCGGCGGCGGAAATGAGCACCTGGCTCAGCCCGTCGAAGTGATGCATGGTGCCATCGGAAAAGTGCAGGCACACCGGTCCGTGCAACTCAACGTGGGACTCACCGCCGACAAAGCCCAGAGACTTCAGCGGGGTGGCCGTGCCGAAAAGCCGCGCCAGGCCGGATTCAAACGTCCGCTGATGGCGCTCCAGTCCTTTGGAATCCAACCCGACGGCCACACTCGCTTGACGGATCAAGGTGTTAGGCGGCCAGTCCCGCGAGCTGAGTGCATGAATAACATCTAACAACATCCGAAGAGTGGCGGGATGGGTCCAGGTGAAGGGGCGCAA
The DNA here is from genome assembly GCA_903875675.1 of Akkermansiaceae bacterium. GTDB lineage: Bacteria > Verrucomicrobiota > Verrucomicrobiia > Verrucomicrobiales > Akkermansiaceae > Luteolibacter. Next base: position 13,643 of record CAIQXC010000749.1, on the reverse strand, counting down.
CGAGCGGCCCTGTGAAAATGCGAGCCGCAGCGTGGCGCAGAGCTTGGCCCATTCGTTAGGAAAGCGCGGGTGGCCGGTCTGGGAGAATTCGGTGATGATATCCAGCGAAGCGGCCAGGAGGTCGTGGCTGGAGCTTGCACCAAAAAGCCCGCGCAGCCAGGCTTCTTGGGCGAGCGGCAGGGTGACCCGCTCAATCAGATAGGTCCGGTAGCGATGGCGTTTGAGGCCCAAGTGCCCGGTCCTGGCGAGCGCCTCAGCCTCGCGGGTGGCGCTTGCTTGGTCTTCGGTGCGGGTGATACCGGCGCTTTCCAGCAAGCCCAGCCAAGGATGCGAAAACTCCCGGCTGGACTGCTCCACGCGCTTGCCGCGGCGGGCCTGCCATTGGCGGTGAAGTTGCGAGAGCCAGACGGGCGGGTTCATGGCGAGTGAGTCACGTTAGAGCCTCTAACAGCTTATCACGATCCACCTTGACGACCCAGTTTTCGATATTGGTGATTTGGCCGGATTTATCGTCGTACGAGCGATCGACGCGGCATTGGACGACGGTTTCGGCATGTTGGATCATGGTTGGCAGGCGGTCTTCGGGGAAGGCCATGATAAGCTGGAGACCGAAGTTGCGGGCGAGGTCCAGGCAGGCATCGATGCGGTCGCCGGAGAGTTTGGAGAACGCCTCGTCCATGATGACGATGCCGAGGTTTTTGCGGGTTTCACGCGGGCCGAGGTCATAGACGCGTTGAAAGGCGGCGAGCATGGCGACGAAAAACGGGGCCTGATTTTCGCCGCCGCTTTGTTTTTTTGCGTTGCGGTTGAGCGAGATGGCAGCGCCCTCGCCCTGGCCGGTGGGGGTGGCCTGGATGTCCCAGTGATGATAGTAGCGGTAGTCCAGAGCCCGCTGTTGGCGGGGGTCCTCGGCATTTTCGATGGCAGCCATGAGGGCGTCTTTGGCCTTGGCGATTTCCTCCTTGGCGGCGGAGGCAAACAATTCGAGGCCGGGGTTGAGGCCCTTGTCCACCAGCGTCCAAATCGCGCTGTGGCTGCGGTCGGCGTGCATGGATAATTGATAGCGCCAGCCGCCGATGTCGTGATCCATGGCGCGGTTGAGTTCGCGTTTTGTGCGTCCTGCCTCATCGAGTTTCTCCTTGAGGACGTCGAGCACCTGATGCTGCAACCGGTCTTCCCATTCCCTGCGGGCGTCTTCGGCGGCGAGGGTGTATTTTTCCAGTTCGTGGGTTTCGAGTTCGCTGCAGCGGGCGTCGTAACCCGAGTTATCATCATCTTCCGGATCAAAGGCCTCGGCAGTTTCCGGGTGGGTCTCGGCCAGCGCGTGACGTTCTAGGTTGCGATCGTGGCGGGCCTTGTCGGACTCGTAGGCACGCAGTCTGGCGATTTCGGCGGCGGCTTCGAGTCGCTGCTGCCAGCGCGGAAATTGTTTGTTAGCGGCAGCGATGAGCGCGTCAATCTCGGCGTCCCTAACTCCTTCGAGGGCTTCTCGGCTGCGTTGGCGGGTGATGAGGGCGGCGGCGGCATCCTCTTCTAACATTGAGATGGCCTCGCAGAGCAGCCGCTCTTGGTGGGCGAATTTCTCGATGCTGTTAGCGAGGCGGCCGATGCGTTCGATGACGCCCTGGAAAGTTTTCTCCAAGACGCGGAGTTTTTCGACGGTGGCCTCACGTTCGGGAGTGGCCAGCAGGCGGATGGTTTCGTCGAGTTGGGCGAGTTCCTTGCGCAGCCTCGGCAAATCCCGTAACTTTGACGAACCGGCGGGAGGGTCAGCCTTGTCGAGCGTCCATTGGTCGCCGCGATGCAAAAATGAGCGCCAATCGTCGCGGGTGCGGTGGAGGCGGGTGAGTTCGTCTTTGACCTCGGCGAGTTCGTCCTGGCGCAAGCTGCGCAAGCGGCGCAGCCCTTCCTCGCCGATGGTGAATTCCTTGGCAGGCTGAAAATGCTGACGGTGTGGCGGGTCTTTCAGCCAGCCATCTTTGGAAAACGCCCGCGGATGGAGTTCAAGTTGCGCCGCTGTCTCGACTGATATCACATCGCCAAACAGGTGGTGCAGATAGGCATTGGCCAGTTCGTGGCGGGTCTCAAATAACGCGGCGACGCTGCCGGGTTTTGGTTTGCCAGGGGCGCTGCCAAGTTCGTTAGGTTGGACGAGCGGCTCATCGAGATGGCCGAGACGGCGTGCCTGTTCCCAGGCGGATTTAAAATCGGCGGCGAGCACGGCGCCTCGGCGGTTACCTAGCAAGGATTCCAGCAATGGCCACCAGGGTTCGGCGGAGGCCTTCACTTCGATCACCCGGCCGAGGGCGTCCGCCTTGTGGCCGCGGGACTTGAGCGCATCCAGCAAGGGCGACGGGGCGGCGCTGCCCTTGTGGTCGAGGTCGTCGAGATCGCGGCGCAGGCGCGCCTCGCGGGTTTCCAGGTCTTTGACGCGCTCCTCAATGGGCCGGAGTTGGTCGCGGGCATCATTCACAAGTGATTGATAGATCCGGGGCATGCGCTCGGCTGCATCCAGCGCCGCCATCTCGTCGGTGCCCTGCATTTGTTTGAGCCAGGCGGTGGCGGTCTCCGGTTCGACGAGTCCGAAGTCGCGGGCCATCCGTAGCCATTGTTTCCAATACTGGATCCGGTCGTGGAGAAATTGCCGGGCGCTTTTCTCGGTTTCCCGCAGGGCGTCGAGGTCGCGGACCACCTCGTCGCGGCGACTGCGGGTTTCCGCCAGGCGGGTGATTTGCAGGTCGGAACCTGCCACCAACCGGATTTTGACGAGCTGCGAGTCGAGCTCGTTGCGCTCGATCAAGGCTGCCTCGTAATCGGCACTCTGCTCGGCATTGTGGCTGCGGAGGGTGCCCAGTTCACTGGTCCGGGTCGTTAGAGCTTCATCTTTCTGGGCATGGGCCAGCGCCTCGTGGAGGTGGGCGTGGAGGCGGGCGTCGCGCCGGGCGTTATGAAAATCGGCGTGGCGGGCGCGGATTCGGGTGAGGCGTGCGTGTTGGTCGTGAAGTTTTTCCAGGCGATCCTGAGCGCGACGGTGGGCATCGACGCTGGCACGCACGGCCTTGACGTCGGGCAAGCCCGGCTCCAACAGATAGTCGCGGATGAAGCGCTCGAATGACTCGACGGGCTGAAAGGCCATCGAGTTGGGGAGGGTTTTATTCATCTGGACGCGGTCGAAGCCGAGGTGGCTGCGGGAGCCCATTTCATCCAGATAGGACGCTTGGCGATCGAACACTTCGCCGCCCAGATCGCGCTTCACATGGACGCGGAATTCGTCTTCGGCCATGAATGCCACGGCCTCGGCGTCGAGTTCGCGGCTGAGAAAATCCTCGCGCTCGAGGCGGCAGGGGACGGTAAACCACAGGGTGCGGGGCCGGGCGCTGGGACCTTCAAACTCAATGCGAGCCCCCCAGGTTTCGCGGCGTGGGGCGGATTCGCCGGATGCCGCCGGCCAGACGAATTCCAAGCCGGCGAGGGTCACCCCGGATGGGCGCAGGTATCGCTCCTGGCCGTCGTTGCCCTGGGTATTGGTGTCGCACAGGCAGTAACCGCGCAACGAACGGCCGCTGCCAGCCCCCGCGGCGGCCTTGTTGAAACGGCTGAGCGCCTCGCCTAACAACACGAACTGGATCAGATCTAACAGCACACTTTTGCCAGAGCCGTTGGCACCGGTGATAAGTGTGAGCCCGGAAACATCGATGAAGCGGCGGTAGCCATACCAGTTGATGGCGAGGATGCGGCTCAGATGGACGCGTGCAGGCATGTCAGGATTGCGGGCTGGGGGTGGAAGCGGATTCACCGGGTTGATAGAGAGCGGCCCGGGCTAGGCAGCTTTCGAGGCTGTCGAAGGGGATGACGCGCGGCAGGCTGGGCAGCACCTCGATGAGTGTGTCGCCGAGTTGCAGAGCGCCTTCCGGCTTGTGGCTGCGGATCAGCCGCAAGCGCTTGAGACGGCCTAACATCGAGTCGAGGTGGGTCTTTTCCGGCGGATCGATTTTGTCAAATGTGTTGCGGAAGCGGGTCCATAGATCATCGACTGTTAGGATGACGGCGCTTGCGCTCAGCTGGCTGCGGTGGTCGTCCCAGACGCGCCACAACACTAACAGCAGCAACGTTTCATCCTTGGTGAACTGGGCGAGCAGTTGGCAGGCCTCGGGGCGCGGCCGGGCCTGGAGCAGGAAAAAGTCGTCATCGATCATGAGCTCGAGGCCGAGCGGGGCGAGGTAGTTGGTTAGGTGGCTGCGGTAGTGGTCGCGGGCCAGCAGGAACAGGTCGCGTCCGGCACCCGTGCTGCCGAGCAGCGTGCCGCGGCCTAGCAATTCTGCGAGGATTTCGCGCAGCGCCGGGCGGTCGTCGTCGGTGACGTCGGACCAAAAGTCGGGCCAGAGGGGATCGGAGGACATGGAGGGGGAGAAATTTTGGATTTTGGATTTTGAATTTTGGATTTTGGAGATTAGAGGCGTTGGATTTGGAAGTGTTCGAGGTTCCAGCCGGCGTGGGGGTCATTGGGAATGATGGTGGGGGTGAGGCCAGCGGCTTTGCCGGGGCCGTCGATGGACCAGCGCAGGCGATTGCCGTCGGCGGTGACGGCTTGGTCGTAGGCAGCGATGGCGAGGAGGTCGAGCATTTCGTCGAGGTCGGCGGCGGTGAAATCGGCGGTGGTGATGGAGAGGGATTTTTTTGGCAGGAGGCGGGCGACGAGGCGGGCGGCGCGTTGAGGGGTGAGGGCGAGGCGTTGGCGTTCGCGGAGGGCGGCGAGGGATTCTTCGGCGGATTCTTCGGCGGCGCGGGTACTCGGGCCGAACGACAGGTCGGCCGGGGATTTGCCACGGCGGGTGCGGGCGAGGGATTCGATGCCGAAGAACCATTTCACCTCGGGGATGAGCGGGGAAAAGTCCGGGGCGGTATCGCGCAAGGCGCTCAGGCGGCTGCCATCGTGGGCGGCGTTGATCGCATCGCAGTAGGACTTGACGATTTCGGGTTTGCGGCCGCGCAACTCGGTTTGGTAGCGGTACCGCTGTTGGGAGAGCTGGTTGAACGAGGCCATGCGGGCGTCGATGGCATCGGCGACGAGGCGGATGGCGGCGAGGCGGTGTTCGAGTTGGCGGAGGGCCATTTCGGCACGATGATAGGCGTCGGATGGATCCAACTGGTAATGGGCGGCGAGGCCTGCGGCGAGGCGTTCCTTGACGAGGGGATCATCGCGGCAATCGGCCACCTGTGAGCGCAGGGCCTGCAATCTGGGCAGCAGTCCGTTGCGGCGGAGGGCGTCGTAGCAGACCATGTGTTGGCCAGCGCCGAACTCGGCGTAGAGGAGGCGAAGGGTTTCGGCGGGCGTATCACTGAGGCGCTGACGCCGGTCAAATAGCGATATGAGCTTCTCGACCCCGTGGAGCTGGATGATGGCGCTTTCGAGCCGGGCATTGACGTCGGTGACGGTGGCACGGATGGCGTCGGGCTCATGCAAGCGGGGGTCGAGAATGCCCGGGCGTTCGAGGGTTTCGCAGACGCCACGCACGGTGTCGGCAAACGTCTTTAACTCGGCGATCTCGTCCTCCGCCAGTTCGCGTAGAAACCGCAGCAAGGGCCGCAACCCGGGCGACACCAAAGCCCAGCGCTCGTGCAGGCCGAGTTGTTGGTCTTCCAGCCAGCGGGCATCGCAGAGGCGGTTGAAAATCTGGCCGGCGCGCTGGCGGGCATCCCGCAAGGCCGCCCCCTCATCATCTTCGAGCACAATTTCCGGATGTGCCGCCAAAATTTCCCGGATCAGCGCAATCGCCTCGGCGTGGGGAATGCGGCCGGCCTCACCCGCCACCTCCGCCAAGCGCTCGGCGCAATCGACGTAGATCGCTGCCGAGGGACGGGTCAGCGGGCGGAAAAAATCCCGCGACACGGAGGCGAGGAGTTTTTCACTGAGAATCGGCGGTGTCATCTGGCGGGCCGAATGCTAGCGCCACAGGCCACGCCAACCCAAGCGCCAAATTCGCGGCCAGCTAAAATGTCCGGCATGGGGCACAGAAATCCTTCCCCTGTGGATTGCTCAGTCCCAATGCTTGCCTGGCTCGAGAATTATCTTGCGCTTGTATTCACTTTCCCATGGGCGCAGCGGCCGGAGGCGCGCTGTCACGGCCTGCCGCGAGACGCGCCCAGCCACACCATGCGTGCTGCGTCCCGCATGCCAATGCTTGCGCAAGGTCGCCAATGCAGATTGACTCCGGGCATGGAAATCCGCCAGCACCAGCAACAAGTGCCATTCACCACCAAGGACGGCTCAACGATTCGAAGTCTGTTAGATTCAGCCAACGCCCCGGTGGCCAAGCAAAGCCTGGCCGAGGCGACGCTGCCCGCCGGCTGCGCCACTCAGCGCCACCATCACCGCCTGAGCGAGGAGTTTTATTACTTGCTGGCTGGGCGCGGATTGATGGAAATCGACGGCGAGGAGCGCGAAGTCGGGGTCGGCGATGCGGTGTTGATCCCAGCCGGTGCCTGGCACCAAATCCACGCCCTCGAACCCTTGCGCTTCCTGTGCTGTTGCGCCCCGCCCTACGCCCACGAGGATACCTATTTCTAACGAGACTTCAAGGCAGACGCAAGCCCGGAACCCAGGGCGTGTATGGAGTGGGCAGTCACTTAAACTTTAACGAGGTGAAGCCTCAAACCAGGCGAGAGGTGAAAAGGACTTCCGCGTGAGCTCAGTCGAACGTTTGATGATTAATGCTCGCTGAGGTAGCGTTCGGCCTCCAGCGCTGCGGCGCAACCCTGACCGGCCGCAGTGATAGCCTGCCGATAGAAATGGTCCGCTACATCGCCTGCTGCGAACAAACCGGGGGTCTTGGTCGCCGTGCGACCAGGTTGCTGCAGGATGTATCCATTCTCATCCTTGTCCACCAAACCGTCGAGAAAACCGCTGTTAGGCACATGGCCGATCGCCACAAACACACAACTCACGGCCAACTCGCGGGTCGTGCCATCGAGCAGATTGGTGAGGGTGAGCGCCCGAACCTCGCCTTTTTCATCGGTTAGGTATTCACTGGCCGTGGAGTTCCAAACCGGCACAATCTTCGGGTTGGCCAGCGTGCGCTCGACCATAATTTTAGAGGCTCGCAGCGTGTCGCGGCGGTGAATCAAATACACGGTGCTCGCGAAACGCGTTAGAAATCCAGCCTCTTCGCAAGCGCTATCGCCGCCACCGATCACGCACACCGGCACGTTGCGATAGAACGCGCCGTCGCAAGTGGCGCAGGAGGTGAGGCCGTGGCCGATGAGGGATTTTTCATTTGGCAGGCCGAGGTGGCGGGGAGCTGCGCCGGTGGCCACAATGAGCGTCTTCGCCTCGTAACTCTCCGCTCCGGCACTCACCAGAAAACGACCGTCATCCCGCCGTGTTACGCCCTCGACATTCGCCCAAGCGATTCGCGCCCCGAATTTCTCCGCCTGGGCCTGCATTTTCATCATCAATTCCGGCCCCATAATCCCCTCCGGATGACCCGGAAAATTCTCCACCTCGGTGGTGGTCGTGAGCTGGCCGCCGGGCTGGGTGCCGGAAAGCATGAGCGGGTTGAGGTTGGCGCGAGCGGTGTAAATGGCTGCGGTGTAACCCGCGCAACCGGTGCCGATGATGATGACGTCTTCCATGAATTTGGGGTGTTGGGATGGGGAACTAAGCCGCCCCAAGTCATCGGGCCGATTGCCCGGCGAGTCAATCCCCGTATTAGGGGACAGACAAATTGTGGGGATCATGGACTCTTGGCCTGTAAAATGAGTTGGTAGCGGGGGATTTTGGGCTTAAAGATACGCCGATGAACGCCGACGATGTCCCCCCCCCCGCCGCCGCCGCCAAGCCCCGGGTAAATTTGCGGCGGCCTGAAGTGATGGAGTTGGTGGCCGCCGAGGTGGCCCGCCACTACCAGTCATCCACGGTGGAAAAACTCCGCGGCCGTGGCGGATTCCTCACCATCGGCAACACCACCGTCCATCTCGCCAAGGAATTCGGGTTCTGTTACGGCGTCGAGCGGGCCATCGATCTGGCCTACGCCGCCCGCCGGGTATTTCCCGAACAGCGGATGTTCCTCATCGGCGAAATCATCCACAATCAGGAAGTGAACCGCCAACTCCGCGACATGAACATCGCCTCCCTGCCATGGTTCGAGTTGGACGCCAGCTACGATACCTTGACCGACCAGGACGTGGTCATCGTGCCGGCCTTTGGCGCGCCAACCATTTTCATGGACAAGCTCGAGCAGCGCGGCTGCCAAGTCGTCGATACCACCTGCGGCGACGTCATGAAAGTCTGGCGCCACGTCCGCGACTACGCGAAGGAGGGCGTCACATCCATCATCCACGGCAAGGAAAATCACGAGGAAACCCGCGCCACCTCATCCCGTGCCCTCGGCGAACGCGGAGATGGCCAATACCTCGTCATCCTCACTCTCGAGGACGCGGATGACGTCTGCAACTACATCTGCGGGCATGGCCAGCGCGACGCCTTTCTCGCACGCTTCAAGCACGCTCATTCCCCGGGCTTCGACCCCGACCTGCACCTGAAACGCATCGGCGTGGCCAACCAAACCACCATGCTTAAAAGTGAAACCGAAGAAATCCAGCGTCGGCTGCGCCAGGCCATCATCCAGCGCGATGGAAACGCCTCGGGTCTGCGGGTGTTCGACACGATTTGCGGTGCCACCCAGGACCGGCAGGACGCACTTTTCGAGTTATTGCGCGAACCTCCCGACCTTCTGCTCGTCGTGGGCGGCTACAACAGCTCCAACACCGCCCACCTCGTCGAGATCGGCGAGCGCCAGTTGCCGACGTTTTTCATCAGAGATGCCTCGTGCCTCAAGTCGTTGGAGCAAATCGTCCACTTCGATCTGCACCGAGCCGAGGAAGTCACCACCGGCTATGCCCACGCCTTGCTCAGCGACCAGCCGATCAGTGTGGGCATCACCGCCGGTGCCTCCTGCCCCAGCAACCTGATCGAGGCGACCATCCTGCGCGTGTTTGAGCTGCGGGGCGTTGACCGCACGGTCATTGCCGATGCCTGAGGAAACGGCTCAAGCGTAGCTGATGAACGAAGTGTAAACTTCCGGCGGGATGTCCAACAGACTGTAATCCTTGGCCGAGACAAATAGCAAACTCTGCTTGCCTTTGCCTAACAATGCGTGGTCCGAGTTGAAAATCTGGTGCTCCAAGGTGCAGAACTTGCGGTTGTACTCACCGATGCGAATCTTCACCGTGATGCGATCAAACTCCCGCGCCTCCCTCACAAACTTGTGCTCAAACGAACGCGTCAAAATATAAAATTTCGTCGTTTTTAAATCGAATTCCGGCATCGTCGCGTTGAAAAACAATTCGCGCGTCTTGCCGACATACATCGGATACATCCCGAAATACACGTTGCCCACCGAGTTGGTATCCGCGTATGTGGCGATCATCGAATAGACAAACCACTTGCCCTCGAAGTGGCCCGCCAGCGCATGGTCGTTCTCCGGTGCCCTGACGTCCGAGCCGGTTACTGCGGTGGCCGCTCGGGTCATCGCGCGGATCGCCGGAATCTCCGCTGCCGCCTCCATCACTTCGCCCGCTTTCTCATGGACCACCCGCAGCAAATCGGTGTTGAACACCAGCCAACACACATACACCAGTGGCATCAGGGAGCCTAACAATAATAGCGACGTCTGACTGTTGAGATAGCCAAAGGCGAAAATCACGATCGACATGCTCGCCATCGAAAACATGCGGATCTGCGGCAGCGGTTGCTGTGAGTTAGGCACAAAACAGCGGGCAATGGCCAACGCCGCATAGCCGACGAAAAACGAGGCGTAGGCCACCATGAAGTATTCCAACTCGAGCTTGGCCCAGATGCCTCCGAGGGTCACCACGCCCACCAGCATGAAGCTCGGAATGGGCGAGGCAATGATCTGTTTGGGAATGAGCCCGATGAGCATGTTCTGGCTCTTGTCCACATTGCTGCCGAGGAACCATTTGAGGGCAATATAACCACTGTCCAGAGTGGTTAGAACGCAGATCGACAAAAACGTGAAGTACGCCATCGGCATCCAACCGGCCGAGTGGTAGTTGCGCATGAAATAACGGGTGACGAGATCATGGGCATATTTGAAACCGTCGCGTGCTTCGATCGCCGAAAGCGGCAACCCTTCCTTGCCCATCACCCACCATGCGAGGCAACCGTGGAACAACAACAGCAGGAAAAATATCCCGCCACCGAAGAAATAGCTCATCCGGATGGACGTCTTCTCCCGGTGAATCTGGATCGCCCGCTGCCAGTGTTGCAGGTCCAACCACGGCCCCACCAGCAGGCCAACGATTAGCGGCGTCGCATAGCCCCAAAATGACGGCCCGGTCCATTCCTTGGGAAACGGCGAACTCCAAGTGAAAGCCACCGGCAGCAGCGGCCTCAAGCCGAGCAGGATGATGCCGATGCAACCGAGCAGCACCAACCCCATCAGTGTGTGACTGTGCTTGATTTTCTCAATCCCGAATTCTTCCCCGAACAAGCAGCCGGCGGCCAGGATCACGAAAACAATCAGGCACAGGTACAGCGCAAAAAGCGGCCCGGCGGTGAGTTGCAGCGGCACAAACAAGTAGCGCACCAACGCAAAAACCGTCAGCGTGAGCGCCAGTAATTGGTAAAGATACAGAATAAGCCGGAACGGCTTGGCAAATTTATCAAAGAAAATCGCCAGCGATTCCTGTCCGCCGGCATGGCTCAGGGCGACTTTTTGGGTGAGAAACCCGAACAGCATCAGGCCCAAGGCATTGGGGATGGCAAACAGAAGCAGTCCCTGCAAGCCGAACATGAAGGTCATCTGCACGCTGAAAAACAGCCCGAGCCCCCACATCCAGGCCAAGGCCACCGAGTTTCCCCACAGCAGTGCATTCAACCAACGAAAATTCATGTCCACCAGCCAACCACCCCCAACCACTTTCCGCAAGCCGGATTCTCACATTCGCTTCACGCTCCGTCGCTACGGCTTGGCTGCGGCGTGGCTCTGCCTCGTAGCTGCACGCCTCCGGCCGCAGGCCGTGCGTGCTGCGTCCCGCAGCGCGTGCCAAGGGGCTGCCCATGCCCAGAGAATGCGCCGGGACGCGGAATTCACTTTCGCATGGGCGCAGCGGCCGGAGGCACGCAGTCACGGCCTGCCGCGGGACGCGGCAGCCACTCCTCGTAGCCGCAGGCCGTGCTGGCGGCGTCCTCGCCGCCAGAGCCACCGCACCGTGCCGGAAGTCCCCCATCTTCCTGCCTCACTCCCTCATTTCTTTCGCCCGACACTTCGCAAGTGTCGTTCCTGCAGACCGTGGCAGCTTCGTCTCCCTGTCAGAACTGCCCGAAATCCCCTGCTCCAGTCCGCCACCGTTGCTCGAAACGGGTCCGGCCGCAGATTCGTTCATTTCCGTATTGCCAAAACCGCGACTTGCGGGCTACTTTCCGCGCGTCGCGCTGCCTACAGCCTCATAGTGTAATGGTAACACACCGGATTTTGATTCCGTTATTCCAGGTTCGAGCCCTGGTGAGGCTACTTTTCGCAACTTCGGCTGCTCCGGTGGTCATTCCATTCAAAAGTCCCGTGGTGTAACGGTAGCACAGCAGATTCTGAATCTGCTTGTCAAGGTTCGAATCCTTGCGGGACTACCACGCTGGAAACCTTATGGGAGTAAGGGAAAACGGCAGAGGCTAACGAAAAAAGCCTAGCAAACTAACAGGATGCTGCCACTAAGGCGGATTTCCTATCCGCCCCATGGCCTGCGGAGCAACACGCCCGGCGGTGCCTCGGGGTGGCGGTTACCTGCGGGCCTGATCAAGGCCCTAATCCGACTGGAGAACGCCCTGCGCAAACCTGTTCAGGAGCTGAACGTGTAAGAATGGCCGAGCGGTGAAAATAATTTAAAAAATCATCTTTACCGATTACGTTATGAAAAATCAAAAGCAGTCCGCCGCCGCGATGCACGTCCGCTACAGCACCAAGAAGCTCGAAAAACTGGCATCCGACGGGAAAGAGCGACAGAAGAAGCTCGGAACCGACGGAGCCAGGCGTTTTGAAGCCCGGATTTCGGAATTCAAAGCGGCGGGATGCCTCGAAGATCTGGCGAAGCACGTTCTGCAAATGCGCAAAAAACAGATTTTCATCGGGAGGGGAAATCCCAACCCGAGGATGTGGTGGGATATTTCAAGGGCACCCAGCCGGAGGCGTGGAAACGGATTTGCAGCAACCACCCGCAAGATCCCGAGGCGGCCGTGTTGCGGAAGGTGGCGGAACAACTCGAAAAGGTGCCCATGAACCCCGCAGCCCACGGGGAAGAAACAGGAATACTCGCCAGCCACCAGATTGATGCGGCAGGCGGAGGTGCCATCCAGTTCGATGAGGGCCGGGCCTTCCAAAGCGACGAACACAGTGGGCGCGTTGGCTTCCTTGGTGGCGGCACCGACCGGAATCTGCGCACGGGCAATCATCAGGTGGACTGTGTCACCGTTGGCCAGCGCTAGGCCGAGGTTCGCCCCGAGTGTGATGCCGGTAGGCTGTGGCATGTTGGTCTCCCGTGGGGGCCAGCGCCAGGCCGAGGTTTGCTCCGAGTGTGATGGTGCCAGCCACACCATCAACCGAACTAACAACCCCGCGAATACCGGTTCCGGTTGCGTACGAGAACAGCACGACCCCATCATTCGCCGCAGCTCCGGAATAGGGCGGCGCGTTGATCAGGGATCAAGAATCTGCTAATTTACCATTCATCCCATCTTCCTTTGCGCCTTTGCGCCTTTGCGCCTTTGCGCGAGGCAATCTTTATACCCCGGCACCTTTCACAACGGCTGCCTCACTGCCAATCCATTCATCCTGGTTAAGAGTTTTCTCGCACCAAAGGCGCAAAGTTTTTCAGAATCAAAAAATCCCGATTCATTTGGCAAAACGGTATATCGGTGATTGCCATATCCCTGGGGTAATCACCATACCAATCCGCGCACCACTCCCAGACGTTGCCATGCATGTCATTCAGGCCCCACGCGTTTGCCGCCTTGGTTCCCACCAAATGACTCTTGCTTCCACTGTTGTTAGAATACCAAGCCATTTCATCCAAGTCTCCGGCATAGTCCCCGACCGTCCCGCCCCGGCAAGCGTATTCCCACTGAGCCTCCGTCGGCAGGGTCCAACGCCAGCCGTTTTTCAGGGCGGCACAGGCGTTCAAGGCTGCCACGTATTCCTGCGCGTCGTCCCAACTCACTTGCTCCACCGGCAGGTTCAGATCGCCGTCGAAGTGGCTCAGATTCTTGCCCATCAGCGCCTGCCACTGCCCCTGCGTCACCTCGGTTTCACCCATCCAATACGGGCTGCTCAGTGTGACACTGTGGGGCGTTTCGTCAGAGCCGGAGCCGCCCATGGTGAAGGTTCCAGCCAGGACATAACGCACGGCGAACTGCAGGCCACCGCCGAGAGCGAAGGTTTGGGGCGATGAAATCCTCGGGCACGAAAAGCAACTCCTTGTCGCGCCGGAGCGGCGGAGCCGGGTGCTGCCGCCACAGGTTCGGGTTTTCCGCCACGGCCAGCAGGCTTAGGTATATCACCAACTCGGAAAAATAATCGTCGCGCACGGTGGCAAGGCCGGACTCGCCACGGCGCGGGTGCTGGTAGCAGGGC